>CAMBFY010000037.1 GCA_945865415.1 Sphingobacterium thalpophilum | reverse complement strand
TAGAGCACGAATGCATCTTCATTTTTGATAACTTTCTGTTTAGCTTCTGCTAGGCTCAGTTCTGATTTGCGAAATGTGGCCGACTTTTTATCTTCCAGTCCTTTATTGAAAATCCCGCTGTCGTCAATTACTTCCACTGCAGGTATATTGTCGCCACCTTGCAACGATAGTGCAAAAATAAGAGCGTACATGCCAATGATTAAGATGGGTACCAGAAATGTCATGACCAGAAACGATTTCTTTTTAACCCTGCTAAAATATTCTCTTTTTATGATTAGTATGATCTTGTTCATTTGTCAGATTAGTTTTTTACGTTTTGAATGAAAATGTCATTCATGCTGGGTGCAATTTCAGTTAGCTCGGTAACCTGAACCTTTGGGATTAAGAATTTCAGAACATCATTTGAAGAATATCCCGGATTGATTTGAATAGTCAGATAAGTGCTTTTTTCATCTTTCTTCTCATCATTTATAGAGAACAGCGAAGATTCAACGGAATCCAAAACACCTGAATATGCAATTTTGTAAATATTGTTTCTGTAAAGGTCCTTTATATCCTGCACCTTCCCATCGAGAATTTTCTTTGATTTATGGATAAGAGCAATACTGTCGCACAATTGCTCAACAGATTCCATCCGGTGAGTTGAGAAGATAATGGTAGCTCCTTTTTGGTTTAGCTCCAGAATTTCATTGGTTATTAACTGGGCATTTACTGGGTCAAATCCAGAGAATGGCTCATCCAGGATAATCAATTCCGGATCATGAACAACGGTAGCAATAAATTGAACTTTTTGTTGCATACCCTTGCTCAGATCTTCAACCTTTTTGCTCCACCAACTTTGGATACCCATTTTCTCAAACCAATACTTGATCCTGCTTGTGGCATCTGCTTTTGATAAACCTTTCAATTGTGCCAGATACAACATTTGTTCACCAATTTCCATTTTTTTATATAATCCCCTTTCTTCAGGCAGATATCCAATTTTTGAAATGTGGGAAGGGTTTAATTTTTCGCCATTTAATAATATTTCACCTTGATCAGGCGCAGTAATCTGATTGATTATTCGAATTAGAGAGGTTTTTCCAGCACCGTTTGGACCCAGGAGTCCGAAAACCGAACCCTTTTCAATTTCAATCGAGACATCGTCTAATGCCCGATGTTTAGCATATTGTTTTACTATATTTCTGATGCTTAGCATATAATCGTATTATTATCTTTTGGATACTATTCTGCTGATTTTGTTACACATTTTTGTTCTTGTCTATGATTCAAAAACATGAAATGATTTAGCTTAATGGGGATTAATAGAACGTGTTCTAAAGGTACTTGAAAATTTGTGTTTCAGTATTTTCAATAGTATCTGTATCGATTATATGTTATTATTTCTTTCATATTCTGGCAATTATGGTCAAAAATAAGCAGCTACACTTTTTTTTATCTTGGAATTTATATCTTTAAGTCAAAGACAATCAATGGTACAGTTCAATTCGAAAAAAATCCTTGTGTTAATTGCACTGCTGATGGTGGTAGGTGCATTATATAAGCTGTCTCTTTCTAATCAGAAAGTGGATTACAATACGCATGTCAAGCCAATTATCAATAAGAAATGTATTGCTTGTCATGGTGGAGTTAAGCAGGAAGCCGGATTCAGTCTCCTCTTTCAGGAAGAGGCATTAGGACTAACTGACTCAGGAAAACCTGCAATTATTCCGGGTGATCCCGAGGGCAGTGAATTGATTAAAAGAATTACTAATAAGGATCCTGAAGAAAGGATGCCTTACAAGCATGAAGCACTTTCTGAAGAAGAGATTGAAGTTTTCAGACAATGGATTAAAGAAGGTGCAAAATGGGGAGAGCATTGGGCATACGTATCCGTTAAAAAACAGGATATTCCAAGTATTAATAATAAATGGGTTAGAAATGATATTGATAGATTTATTTATGAAAAACTGGAGGAACAGAAATTGGATCCCTCTCCAGAAGCTGATAAGGCAACTCTATTGCGAAGACTTAGTCTTGATCTTATCGGTCTGCCAGCATCGTCTGCAACTACAAAGAAATACCTTCAAGACAATTCCAATAAAGCTTACGAGAATCTTGTAGACGATTTATTGTCTTCTCCTCGTTATGGTGAAAGATGGACAAGCCTTTGGCTTGATCTTGCTCGATATGCAGATACAAGAGGATATGAGGCCGACCGTGGGAGAATTATCTGGAAATACCGTGATTGGTTAATCAAATCATATAATTCAGATAAGCCATACAATGATTTTCTTATTGAGCAACTTGCAGGTGATCTTTTGCCAAATCCTGATGATGCAAAATATATAGCAACAGCATTTCACAGGAACACCATGACAAATGATGAAGGTGGAACTGATAATGAAGAATTCAGAACTTCTGCAGTGATGGATCGGGTAAATACAACATGGAGTGCTACAATGGGAACTTCTTTTAACTGTGTACAATGTCATAGTCATCCTTATGATCCGTTTAAAAGTGATGAATATTATAAGTTTCTGGCTTTTTTCAACAATACTAGGGATGAAGACACTAATGCAGATTATCCATTATTACGCCAATATAATTCTCAGGATAGCATTAAGCTGGTAAAGCTGATTGGATGGTTAAAAAGTAACACATCAGAAAGTCAGGCGAAAAAATACTTTAACTTTCTTAAAACATGGCAGCCAACAATTAACTCACTGCAATGTGATCAGTTTGTGAATGCTGCTTTGATTAGCAGCTGGTTTGCCGGACTGCGAAATAACGGTACCTGTCGATTGAAGGATGTTGTTTTAGAAAATAAGACACAACTCATGTTTCGTTATAAAACCAATTTTGATGGGGGCAAATGGTCTATTTATCTGGATGCTTTAAATGGCCAATTATTAACAACTGTTCCCCTTGCGAACACAAAAGGTGAGTGGAAAATTGTAATGCTGCCAATACCCGCCGAAAAGGGAAAACATAACCTGTTTTTTAAATATTATAGTCCGGCAATTAAAAACCCCGATGATACTGGTGTACTGTTTGAGTGGTTTCAGTTTGATGTGCCTTTTCCCGGCAAAGGAAAACCTGGTTATGAACTTGCACTAAGTAATTTCAACCAGCTGATGCAAGCCCGGGTAGATGAAACACCCATCATGATCGAAAATAACCACGAACAATACAGAACCACCCAGGTTTTTGAACGTGGAAATTGGATGGTTAAAGGAAACAAGGTTGAACCTGGTGTTCCCGACATCATGAATCCAATGACTGCAAATGTTCCTAAGAACAGATTAGGAATGGCCTTATGGTTGACTGATAAGAAAAATCCGCTTGTAGCCAGGACCATGGTGAACAGATTATGGGAGCAGTTGTTTGGATTTGGGATTGCTGAAACACTTGAGGACCTTGGCTCACAAGGAATTGCGCCAACTCATAAGGAATTACTGGATCATTTGTCATGGAAATTCATGAATGAGCATAATTGGAGCATGAAAAGTCTTCTCAAGGAGATTGTCATGTCTGCGGCCTACAGACAAAGTTCTGCAGTTACAGAAGAAAAATTAGAGATAGACCCTAATAATAAGTTTTATTCAAGAGCTTCAAGAATCAGACTTTCAGCAGAGCAGCTAAGAGATCAGGGTTTGGAAGTAAGTAAGGTGTTAAGTAATAAAATGTATGGACCTAGTGTAATGCCATTTCAGCCGGAAGGAATCTGGAGGTCGCCATATAATGGAGAGAAATGGATAATAAGTCAGGGGGAGGATCAGTATAGAAGAGCAGTTTATACCTATCTCAAGCGTACAGCTCCTTATCCTTCTATGATGACCTTTGACGGAAGTGCCCGAGAATCATGCCTGCCCCGTAGAATCAGGACGAATACTCCATTGCAAGCTTTAACCTCGCTGAATGACTCCACAACATTGGTAATTTCCAGGAGTTTGGCACTGCGAATGAAAGAGTTAGGAGGGAATGAAACAAAAACCCAAATCAGTAAGGCTTATGAAGCCATGATGTTTAAACCGATTTCGGAGAAAAAATTAAAGGCATTATCTGAGCTGTATTCTGAAGCCTTGAAGAAATATAAAAAAGATAAAACAGCCATTATTGAATTAATGGGTTCAAAAGATAGAACTACAGATCCTGAAACAGCATCATTGGTAATTGTTGCAGGTGCCATGTTAAATATGGATGAATGGCTCAACAAAAATTAAATAGGTTTTAGCAATTGTAAAATAATTTATATGAAGAGAGATGCTCAGGTACAAAAGTTAAGAATGGAGGCCGAACATGCAGCTTTGCAACTACATACCCGTCGTCATTTTTTGAAGGAAGGAGCTATGGGCTTTGGTGCACTTGCTCTGGGCTCATTGCTTGGAAGTTGTGGTTTTGGTGGATCTTCTGCCCCAAATGCAATGTTAGATGCCTCCAATCCACTTGCGCCAAGGCCTCCGATGTTTCCTGGAAAAGCTAAATCAGTCATTTATTTACACATGGCCGGGGCACCTTCTCAACTCGAGATGTTTAGCTATAAGCCAGAATTGGCAAAACTTGATGGTCAGGATTGTCCACAGTCTTTGCTTGAAGGTAAAAAGTTTGCTTTTATAAGAGGAGTACCTAAAATGCTTGGTCCGCAGGCAAATTTTAAACAGCACGGCAAAAGTGGCTTATGGCTTTCAGATAATTTACCCCACCTTGCTACTGTTGCAGATGAGATTGCTATGTTAAATGCTGTCACAACCGACCAGTTTAACCATGCACCTGCGCAATTACTCATGCATACAGGTTCAGCAAGACTTGGGAGGCCTAGTGTTGGCGCCTGGGTAACCTATGGAATGGGATCAGAAAATAAGAATTTGCCCGGTTTTGTTGTATTAACTTCCGGCGGTAATAATCCGGATGCCGGGAAAAGCGTTTGGGGAAGTGGTTTTCTTCCAAGTGTTTACCAGGGTGTTCAATGCAGGGGGGAGGGTGATCCGGTCTTGTTTATTAAAGATCCGGCAGGAATGGACAGAGATCTTCGTAAAGCATCCATTGATGCCATTAACAAAATCAATCAGGAACAATACGAAGAGTATAAAGATCCCGAAATTTTGTCGCGCATTGCCCAATATGAAATGGCCTATAAAATGCAGATTTCAGTGCCCGAAGTCATGAATATAAATGATGAACCTGCATACATACATGAGATGTATGGTACAGAACCAGGTAAAACAAGTTTTGCAAATAATGTATTACTGGCCAGAAAACTGGTTGAAAAGGGTGTTCGTTTTGTTCAGTTATTTGATTGGGGTTGGGATACGCATGGAAATTCAGCCAGTGGATCTGTTGATATTGGACTGGTCAATAAATGCCGAAATGTAGACAAGCCCATTACCGCATTGATTCTTGACCTGAAGCAAAGAGGTTTACTTGATGAAACCCTGATAGTTTGGGGTGCTGAATTTGGAAGAACCCCCATGCAGGAGAATAGAGAAGGTAAAGATATGCCTTTTAAGGGTAGAGATCATCATGCGGGAGCATTCAATATGTGGATGGCAGGTGGAGGTATCAAAGGTGGTACCACATACGGAGAAACAGACGAAATTGGATATGATATTGTGAATGGAAAAACAGAAGCATTTGATATCCAGGCAACTATACTTAATCAATTGGGCTTTGATCATGAAAAGTTCACTTATGAATCACAAGGCAGACCTTTCCGCCTGACAGATGTTGGTGGAAAAGTGATTTCCGATATTATAGCTTAAATTGAATTTGAGGCAATTATATGAAACAAGACCGAAGAAAGTTCATCAAAACATCTGCTGTTGGTTCAGCAGGATTATTACTATCCTCATTAGAATCCCTTGCCTTACCCGAAATGATTGCTTCAACTTTAAATAAGAATTATGAACTAAAGATTCTGGCAACCATGTGGGGTTATCAGGGTACGATAGATTCTTTTTGTGCAAAGGTCAAAAAGGAAGGGTATGACGGAATAGAATTGTGGTGGCCAACAGATAATAAAAAGGCTCAGGATGAAATATTTGCCGCTCTGAAGAAGCATGATCTTGAAATTGGCTTCCTCTGCGGGGGATCTCAGTCCGACCCGCAGACACATCTTGACTTCTACAAAAAAATGATCGATGCGGCAGCGAAACAAAATATTCAGAGACCATTGTACATTAACAATCACTCTGGAAGGGACTATTTTAGTTTCGATGATAATAAGAAATTCATTGAGCATACTCAGGCATTGGCAAAGGAAACCGGACTTTTAATTTGCCATGAGACACATCGTGGCCGAATGTTGTTTGCTGCACATATTACCAGAAATTTCCTTGAGAAGTATCCTGAACTGAAGTTGACTTTAGATATTTCACATTGGTGCAATGTGCATGAGAGCTTACTGGCTGACCAGAAAGATTCTGTTGAGCTGGCATTGACACGCACTGAACATATTCACGCCAGAATCGGCCATCCTGAAGGCCCTCAAGTTAATGATCCCCGTGCACCTGAATGGGAATTAACCGTAAAGCAGCATTTTGAGTGGTGGGATAAAGTAGTGGAAAGGAAAAGAATGAAGGGTGAACCTGTTACTTTTTTAACGGAATTTGGTCCACCTGACTATATGCCTACTTATCCATATACCAAACAGGCTTTGTCTGATCAATGGGCTGTCAATGTGCACATGATGCATTTGCTTAGAAAACGATATTCCTGATTTTATCTTGCCTGAATGAGCACATTAGCTATTTTATTGTTTAGTCTTACTAACTTTGTCGGGAGTTTTCACCCTCTTTTTGTACATCTTCCAATCGGGATATTGCTCCTTGCGGCCTTGTTTAAATTATTGTCCCGAAAGGAAAAATATCAGGCGCTGAGTAAAGCTGTTGATGTTTCTTTATTTCTGGGTATGCTAAGTGCAATAGCCTCCTGTATCAGTGGATATCTGCTTTCAGGTTCTGGTGATTATGATGAAAATCTTATTTTTAATCATCAATGGTCAGGAATTGCCCTTGCGATAGTTTCAGTTATTGCATGGTATTTAAACAGGAAGGATAGACAAATTACCTGGATTTCAGTTCTAATGGTATTGTTGATTGTACTCACCGGGCATTTGGGTGGTTCAATAACGCATGGCTCTGATTATCTGACCCGTGCATTTACTGAAGAGAAAACAGATCAAAGTGAAGAGAAAAGAAAGCCAATTCCCAATGTTCAGCAGGCACTGGCCTATCAGGATGTCATTAAGCCAATTCTCACCTCAAAATGTTATAAATGTCATGGCTCAAATAAACAGAAGGGAAAGCTTAGATTGGATATGCCCGATTTTATTTTAAAAGGAGGCAAGGGGGGCAAATCAATCATTGCCGGAAACACTGATGAAAGTGAATTGATCAAACGAATCTTATTGTCAAAGGAGAGTGATGACCATATGCCACCTATCGAACAACCACAACTTACAAAAACCGAGCTGGATCTGATTCATTGGTGGGTTAGCAGCGGGGCTGATTTTGATAAGAAAGTGGCCGATCTTGTCCAAACCGAAAAGATCAAACCGGTACTTTTATCCTTACAGTCGGAGGAAAAGGTTGAAAAAGAATTGATATCTGATATTCCTGAAAAAGTAGTAGAACAGGCTGATACAAAAGTTGTTCAGGAGCTGCTCGCCCGCGGAGTTGCCGTAATACCCCTTGCTCTGAACAGTAATTACCTTTCTGTCAATTTCGTTGCTTTGGATACGATCACTGATAATGATCTGCAATTATTGCAGTCATTAAGCAAACAGCTAATTTGGTTAAAAATTGGGGATACTAACCTGGATAATAACAAGCTTAAATTCCTTCTGAAATTATCCTCACTTTCTCGTCTTTCAATAGAAAGAACTGCGTTAAATGATGAAGGTATTGCAATGCTATCAAATTTGCCAAACCTAACCTATTTAAACCTTGTTGGAACATCTGTGACAGCCAAGGGGCTAATGCAGTTAAAATCCTTGAAAAAGCTCAGGCAAATTTTTCTCTATCAAACAGCGATTTCTGTTAAAGAATTCAGTCAGCTCAATAAAATTTTTCCAAATGCTGTTATTGATACTGGAGGATATAAACTAAAATATCTTGAAAGTGATACAGTGGAGCTAAAATCAGCAAGAGTTAATTTATAGGAATTTAGAATGTTAACGGCAATTTAACACGCAGCTTAATATTTACCTGCATCTTTAAATGAAGTTTTTTTATTAAAAAAAATAGAAGTTATGGAAAAAAATAGGAGCGGGCAGACTCGCCGGAGATTCATAAAACAGATTTCATTCGCATCTGCCCTATTTTTAACTGGTAGAATCACCGGTCTGTCTGCAGAGGAAGTTTATGGTTTAAAAGCAAAAGTTAAACTGAGATTTGTGCTTGCTTCCGATTTTCATTATGGGCAGCCAAATACAGCATTCGACGAGATGGCGGATAAATTGGTTAATCAAGTTAATTTATTTAATAAAAGTAACCGCATTGATTTTTGTGTGCTAAATGGTGACATCATTCATAACGAAGAGAACCTTTTACCATTAGTTAAGAAAAAAACAGATAACCTGCATGTTCCTTATTATGTGGTTCGGGGAAATCATGATATGGTAACCGATGAATTATGGAATGAGGTTTGGAAAATGCCACTGAATCATAGTTTTGAGGCTAAAGGTTCAGCATTTATACTTGCAGATACCTCGAATATTCAGGGAACTTATGTTTCACCTGATCTGCAATGGTTAAAAGAAATGCTTGAAAAATACAGAAGCAAGAAGAATGTATTTCTGATTTTGCATATTCCGCAGGCTAAATGGACTGAACATGCGATAGATACCCCTGAATTTTTTGAATTAATTCATAAATATCCAAATGTCAGAGCAGGTTTTCATGGTCATGTCCATGATCAGGATGGTGTGTTTATGGCAAGAAATATCCCTTTCCTATTTGATTCTCATGTCGGAGGAAGCTGGGGAACACCTTACAGAGGCTTTAGAGTGGTGGAGTTATTGAATGATGGTACCTTGCTTACCTACATGATGAATCCTACTGAAAAACTAACTGAGCTGAAATATATGGTATGATAAAAATCATCTGTGGTTGAAGGCCTTAAATGAATAATTTTAAAGGAAGTGAGTTCAATATAAAATCAATCAGGGCTATTTTAATTAAAGATTTTCTCCTGTTTTAGAAAGCAGGGTATTTGCTTCCTTAATCCTAACAATCCCTGGCTAGCGCATACGTTTGCCTCACTTTAAATATGGCGGATATGAAAAAAAATATAAGCAGACAGACTCGCAGGAGGTTTATTCAGCAGATTTCATTTGCATCTGCTTTATTTTTAACTGGTATAATTACCGATCTTTCTGCAGAGGAAGTTCATGGCTTAAGGGCCAAAGTAAAACTGAGATTTGTGCTTGCCTCCGACTTTCATTATGGGCAGCCCAACACAGCATTCGATGAGATGACTGATCAAGCGATTAATCAGATTAATTTGTTTAATAAGAGTAGTCGTATTGATTTTTGTGTGCTCAATGGTGATATTATTCATGACGAAAAGAACCTCTTGCCCTTGGTTAAGAAAAGGACTGATAACCTGGAGGTACCTTATTATGTTGTTCGGGGGAATCATGATATGGTAACCGATGAATTATGGAATGAGGTCTGGAAAATGCCACTGAATCATAGTTTTGAGGTTAAAGGTTCAGCATTTATACTTGCAGATACCTCTAATGTGCAGGGTACTTATGTTTCACCTGATCTGCAATGGTTAAAACAGAAGCTTGAACAATACAAAAGTAAAGAGCATGTATTTCTGATTCTGCACATTCCACCGGAAGAATGGGCTGAGCATACGATTGATGCGCCTAAATTTTTTGAATTAATCTACAAATATCCAAATGTCAGAGCAGGATTTCATGGTCATTTACATGATCAGGATGGGGTGTTCATGGCAAGAAATATCCCTTTCTTATTTGATTCTCATGTTGGAGGAAGTTGGGGAACACCTTACAGAGGCTTTAGAGTGGTGGAGTTATTGAATGATGGTACATTGCTTACCTACATGATGAACCCTACAGAAAAACAGGGGGAACTTAAATATTTGATTTGACAATTAGTCATCTGGGGTCAATAGCCTCAGATGGAAAATGCGGCTGGTCCGGGCTGCCAGTTCCAATGAAATGCAACAGCGGGTTAAAATAAACCTTACCGGAGTGGTTAGCTTACGGCTATTGGGAAATTTGATTTTAAAAGCAATTGCATGCCGGAACTAACCCGGAGGAAAGGACTGAACTAACCTATAAAACACAGATGATGCTTTCCCAAATAAAAAATTATACTCAAAAAGCTTTATCTGGGCAATTGAACGGCATCATTTTACCAGACCATAAAGTTAAACTCAGGTTATAAAGTAAGTTTAATACCTCCAAAGAAATTCCGCCTTGCAGCAGCATTGAAGAATCTACCTCCAAATGCATTAATGTCATTCCCAAGGCTATACGTTTCATTCAAAAGGTTGTCAATCCCTGCATAAAATTCAAGAATTGGTTTTCCAGGTTTTGAACCTCTCCAGCCAGCCTTAAAATGTACAAGGTCAAAACTTCCGGCATAGACGCTGTTGGCATCATTTAAAGGAATTTTTGAGGTATAATTGTGTTGAACGAATAAGAAAAAGTTCTTTTGAAACCTAAAATCCAATCCGCTGACTACCACACTTCTAGGAGTACCTGTTAAGCGGTTCCCGGAAAAGTTAGTGCGGCCATTTTGATAATTTCTGAAAAAATATCTGCTTAGAGTAAAGCTGTTTTGAATTTGCAGTCCGCTTAAAAGTCCTTTTGAACCCGGTTCGATAATCCAGTAGCTTGTCTGAGTTTCCAATCCGGTTTGTTTGGTTCCACCGGCATTTAAATAAAATTCCGTGTCATCTGCATTTACACGACGGACAATTGCATTTTGAAGACGGTATTGAAAAATAGAGGCATCCATCCAAAGACGATCATTGTTATTTCGTAAACGGAATCCAGCTTCATAGTTCCATCCGGTTTCAGATTCCAGCGTGTTATTGATCTTATTATCAGAAGCCCTGACTTCGGCAATTGTGGGAGGAGAATAACCTCTGCTAATGGAAGAGCGTAGTGCGAGAAGATCTGAGAGTTGGTACGACAGCGCGAATCGGGGCATTAGCTCCGGATCAAAATTACGTTCAAATTTTGAGGTATTTGCACTGAAATCTTTTGAAAACTGATATTTGTAATAGTTTAAACTGGCCGCAACTTCAGCAGTAAGCTTTTCGCCGATATTTGCAGAAAACCGGGTAAAGTAGAAAAATTGACGTGAAAGGATATCGTCCTGAGCCTGTAAAGTACCGCGAACTCCTCTGAGATTATTGTAATTGGCAATATCAGCATTTGTGCTTTGCAATTCAAGTCCGGCATTCCATTTCCAGTCTACCGCATTTTCTTTATTCCCGGATAATTCCAGATAAGTTCTGATACCGCCTGTATATTCATCACGAATCTCATAGTTGGTGATGAAAGGGTTCATGTAATCTGTTTTTGAACCATAAACAGCAAAAACATGTCTTAAGTTACTGGTAATCTTTGCATCATTAACAACACCTCCATATAGAGTTTCATTTTCAATTCGTGCTTGCTGTGCAACCGGACCAGCTACCGTGGGAGTGGATGGC
Source organism: Sphingobacterium thalpophilum (assembly GCA_945865415.1). Taxonomy (GTDB): domain Bacteria; phylum Bacteroidota; class Bacteroidia; order Sphingobacteriales; family Sphingobacteriaceae; genus Daejeonella; species Daejeonella thalpophilum_A. The sequence continues at coordinate 5,091 of CAMBFY010000037.1, read as the reverse complement.
CTGGCAGACTGTGGATTTGCAGTATATTGAGCCAAAGTCAAACCGCCCGGCGTATTATATTTTAGGTCAGAGTAAAAAGCAAGTACCCGAAGCTGGTTTTCTTTGGCATAATTCACCCGATACATGACTTGTGCATAATGACGGCTCATGGCACTATGTTCCCGGTAACCATCTGATCTCTGATAAGAATGATTAATGTTGAGATATTGGTTTTTGAATTTCTTCTGTACTGCTAATTTTTCATGAAACAAGCCATAAGAACCGCTGCTTATACCTGCAGAAGCCCAGGTACTGTCGGCATTTTTGTCTATCGGGTTAATTAATACTACCCCGCCGGAGTTCGCCCCAAACAGACTGCCATCCGGACCTTTAAGAACTTCAATATTATTAATGCTGTTCACATCGATTAAGTTCAAATAGGTATTTCCTCCTGCATCTGTTAATGGTAATTCATCCAGATATATTTTTACATTCCTTACTCCAAAAGGTGATCTGAGAGTGCTTCCGCGAATGGAAAGACGATAACTTCCAGGAGATCTTTCCTCCATCCTTATTCCGGGTACAGCATTAAGTGCGGGTAACATGGTGATTCCGGGTTGATCTCTCAATTGCTTGTTACTGATTAAACTAACAGAAGAAGGAATTTTTAATATGGGTTGTTCAGAGAGATATGCTCTGATTACGATTTCTTTAACTTTCTGAACTGAATCTACTTTGCCTTGGGCATAGCCTGTGCTGACTAATAATGTGAGTATCACACATAATTTGATTCTGATGCTATTAAAGTTTCTGCTCATTCCCATTTATTATTCTTAGCTGTTTTTTTTAGTTTATTAGCCCCGGCTAATTTATTAAAACTTCCTTGCGCTTTTTTGCTCACAACAATGAATATCCTTAATTTGGATGTAAAAATTTTGAGTGAATTGAGGCAAATTTATTTTGAATCTCTGTTAAATGAAAAAACCATTCAGATTTTGAATGGTTTTAACAGTTAATATGTTTATTTAGCGATATTTATTTTTATTACTCGAAATACTCTTTCATTTTATCGAAAAAGCTCTTTTCATTTTTTCCTGGCTGAGGCTTAAAGTTCGGAGATTCTCTGAGTCGATCGAGAATTTCATACTCATCTTTTGATAATTCCTTTGGAGTCCAGATATTGACATAAATGAGTTGATCGCCTTTATGATAAGAATTTACTTCCGGTATACCTTTCCCTTTAAGACGGAGGATTTTTCCTCCCTGAGTACCTGGATCAATCTTAATTTTTGCTTTACCATCAATGGTTGGTACTTCGACACTGGCGCCGATCGTAGCATCAATAAAACTGATGTGAAGATCGTAAATAACATTATTGCCCTCACGTTTTAGTGAATCATGTGGTGTTTCCTCGATAAGGATAATGAGATCTCCCGGAATTCCTCCCCTTGGAGCCGCATTTCCTTTGCCACTCATTGACAACTGCATTCCTTCACTTACTCCTGCCGGAATATTGATGCTAATAGTTTCTTCACCCCTGATTAGTCCATCGCCATTACAAACCGTACATTTTGAGGTGATTTGAGATCCTTCTCCATTACAGGTAGGGCAGGTGCTGGTTGTTTGCATCTGACCTAAAATAGTATTGGTTACCCTTCTTACCGCCCCGCTTCCGTTGCAAGTATTACAGGTATTAAATGAGGATTTATCTTTTGCACCACTGCCATCACAAGTATCACAAACAATTTGCTTGTTAACTTTTACTTTTTTCTCAACGCCTTTAGCAATCTCTTCAAGACTTAGTTTAACCTTAATCCTAAGGTTACTTCCTCTGGATGCACGACGCCCGCCTCTGGTCTGTTGCTGGCCGCCAAAAAAACTATCAAACGGACTACCACCACTGCCGCCGCCAAAGATATCTCCAAACTGACTGAAGATATCTTCCATGTTCATATGGCCACCACCGTATCCGCCGCCATTAGGACTAGATGCCCCTCCTGCATGACCAAACTGGTCATATCTTCTTTTCTTCTCAGGGTTGCTTAATACCTCGTAGGCTTCAGCAGCTTCTTTGAAATTCTCCTCTGAAGCTTTATCTCCGGGATTTTTATCCGGATGATATTTTATTGCCATTTTCCGATAAGCTTTTTTTATCTCATCGGCATTTGAACTGCGTGTGACACCAAGTATGTCGTAATAATCTCTTTTAGCCATATTTATAAATCAACAATATGCAAATTGTCTATTTGATCAAATAATTCTGATTTGAATATACTTGCTCGCATAATATTTTATGCACCAATAATAACTTTTGCAAATCGAATAACTTTATCATTAAGTAAATAACCTTTTTCTAATTCATCCAAAATCTTGCCCTTTAGATCTGGAGAAGGGGCAGGAATACTGGTTATACCCTCATGAAGATCCGCATCAAATTCCTTACCTATTGACTCCATTTCTTTCAGGCCTTTTTGGGTGAGGATACTTTTTAATTTGTTTTGAACAAGGGTAACTCCCTCTTTCACTGCCAATATATCTGATGCTGTTTCTATTGATTTTTGAGCTCTTTCAAAATCATCAAGGACAGTTAAAAGATCAGATATGACATCTTTTCCTGCTATCTGCAATAATTCTAATCGCTCTTTGCTGGTACGACGCTTAAAATTGTCAAATTCTGCATATAAACGGAGGTATTTGTTATTCCATTCTGCCGCTTCTGCCTTTAATTTATCTTCAGCTGAAATTTGGGATTCTGCATTTTCTGAAGATAAATTTTCTGATCCTTCTTCTAAATCACCTAAAACTTCATTTTTAACGGACTCGTTTTCATCAAGCATTTCATTTTGCTCAGTATTTTCAGGATTTTGATTCACTTCCATTTTGTTCTTCTTCTTTTTATTCAACATTTCTGAAAAATTCATACAAATTTAAGGCAAATTTTTTGCCAAAGATAAAATCAGTCAAGCTGTCAGTGTTTTCCGAAATAAAGGATAAAAATTAAGGATCAAAGACTGTTTAAAGTCAAATAAATTATGATTTAATAGAGCTTTTTAACACATGTGGAATTAACAGGCTAAAAATCTTCGTCCTATATTTTCACATCTTCATGAACCAGACCAGCCTCACATTTAATAATTCTGGATGGGAAGGTCCTGATGATATGATAATCATGAGAGGCCATTAATACAGCGGTACCCGACTGACTGATTTGCTTCAGGAGGGTAACAATTTCTTCAGATGTTTCAGGGTCAAGATTTCCTGTTGGTTCATCAGCAAGTATCAATTCAGGATCATTCAATAATGCTCTGGCAATAACAACACGCTGCTGCTCTCCTCCGGATAATTCATGCGGCATCTTTTTAATTTTTGAGCGTAAGCCTACCTTTTCAAGAACATCCAGAATACGCTCAGAGATTAACTTTTGATCTTTCCAGCCTGTTGCTTTCATTACGAATTCCAGATTTTGTTCAATGCTGCGATCGGTTAATAACTGAAAATCCTGGAACACAATTCCAAGTTTACGACGAAGATATGGGACTTCTTTCTGACTTAGTTTTTTAAGGTCAAAACCTGCAACAAGTCCATTTCCATTCGAAATATGCAGATCACCATAGATAATTTTTAACAGACTGCTTTTTCCAGAGCCGGTTTGTCCGATCAAAAAAACAAACTCACCTGGATTGATATGTAGGTTTACATTGCTCAATACCAGGTGCTTCTGCTGGTAAACATCTATACCTTCTAATTTTATAACGGAGTTTCCGATCATAATTCTAATTTTAAAATTTGCCCGAAAGGAAGGTCTTTAATTTTATTCATGATGTAATCTGCCTTCTCTGTAAGTCCTGCCTTTTCCAATGCTTTCTCAGGCCGGTCTACACGAAAATACGCCAGAAGTGTGAATTTCTCATCACGCAATTGAACATAATCCGGGATTTTAGCCCCCCCTTTTACTTTAATCACATACATTGGTATCAAAGTTAATTAAATAGTAGTTAGTAGTTAGTATTTAGTAGTTAGATTTATGGGATATTGATTAGGAATTAGGAACCTTTAATTTGACGAAAGTCAACACAATAGAGCCAGGAGTCAAGAATCAAGACTGAATTCAGCTAAATGTGGTATCGCTTAGCAAGAACACGGCGATAAAGTGTAAATCATATCCTACATCCGACCTCAGATAACAGACACCAGGTAGCTATTTCAGCTCTTTCAAAAACTTCATCGTATCCACCCCATCGGCATAATCCATAAGGCCCGGGCACTGGCTTTGACCAAATGCTACTGTGCTAAGTGGTAATTTAGAGTTTGAAACAATGCACTGGATCAGATCTTCATTTTTTATTAGTTCTGATCCAAGCTGTTCTATAGTTTGATATTCTTCATAACATAACACCGCCAGCGGAGAAACAAACCGTGAATCTTCTTTTAACAACAGAAATCCATTGTCTAGGTGTTTGTCGAGATTGACTAAAAATATTGATTTGTTATAATCGTAGTTATTATTGTATTTATGATGATCAGCCACCGATTTGAATTCCTCAATCGACTCAAAAAATTCTTTAAAGTCATAGTCTTTTGGGACGTATAATTTTGAAACATTCCTGCAGCCGAGACCGAAATAATCAAAAATATCATGCCCAAGTGCTTTAAGATCTTCCCTGCTCTCCTGACCGTTTAGCACAGCAACACTGTTTCTGTTTTTTCGGATGATATGTGGCACCTTACTGAAATAATAATCAAAATATCTTGAGGTATTATTACTTCCCGTAGCAATAACTGCATCAAAATCTTTCAATCTGTCGACATAACTTATTTGGAGCTCAAAACCAGGCTCAATTTCAATAAGTTTATTCAATAGATAGGGTATAAATTTCTGATCAAGGGAAGATAATTTGATCAGCGCTTTGTGACCAGATGCCAGAACGCAAAGAATATCATGAAACCCCACAATTGGAATATTGCCTGCCAGAATTAAACCAATGGAGCGCATTTTTAATTTGGCGTTTCCTGATTCATTTTGCAACCATTTTTCAAGATCACTTTTATTCAGCATTCCAGCAATGGCATGAACGGCCATTTGAGCACTTTGAGGGGTGAACCAGGCATTAT
>CAMBFY010000036.1 GCA_945865415.1 Sphingobacterium thalpophilum | reverse complement strand
CAGAGGCCATAGCCCAGTTTGGCCAGCATAAAGCCCACCAGCAGCCAGACCAGCAGCGTGACCAAGCGCCAGAGCAGGGTGGAAGTGGCAGAGGAACTCGAGGGATTGGGAGAGTGGGAAGTGGGCATGTCTGTCTTGGGCCCCGGTCACAAAGCTTCTGGGTACAGTTATTGCTGAACGTGTAGCTGATTTACTGATGTTGGGCTTAATATTTTTATTAGCTATTCTGTATGAATTTAAGGTATTATCCGGATTTTTCAATGAACATTTCCTTAGCAAGTTGAGCGATAGGATACCAGATATTATTTGGCTGATATCAGGATTAATTCTCCTTTTTGTGACTGCTATTTTTTCCCTAATCAGGATCAAAAAGAAAAAATGGGGGTTCACTGAGCGCATATTTCTTTTTTTTTCAGGCATGAAAGCGGGGATATTATCTGTAAAAAGAATGGAGAATAAAGCCGGATTTCTGCTTAGTTCGGTATTTATCTGGCTATTTTACGGGCTTTCCTCCTACTTCTGTTTTTTTGCTCTGGACGCCACCTCCTCACTGGGTCCTGGTGCCGCCCTATCAACCCTGGTATTTGGAAGTCTTGCAATGATTGCGCCGGTCCAGGGTGGAATTGGAGCGTTTCACTGGATGGTTTCAGAAGGTTTGATGACATATGGTATATCCAAAACTGACGGGCTTTCTTACGCATTATTAGTTCATACAAGTCAAACATTAATTGTCTTAATTATTGGTTCAATAAGCTTAATTTTGTTCATTAAGCAATCCAATAGTAAACGATATTATGAGCACGCTGAAAAACATTAAAAACAAGATTTGTACTCAGGCAGATTTAAAATCTGTGCTGAATGTTTGGCGTTTGCTCGAAAAAAAAATAGTATTCACAAATGGATGCTTTGATCTTTTACACCTTGGGCATATAGATTATCTTTCAAAGTCCGCTGATATGGGGAACAAACTAGTTATCGGATTAAATTCTGATTCCTCCGTTTCTGCTTTGAAAGGTCCTGGGAGACCTATTTCTGATCAGATTTCCAGGTCCGTAATACTTGCATCATTTTCTTTTGTGGATGCAGTAGTTCTCTTTGATGAACCTACTCCGCTTCAGCTTATCGAATTGATAAGGCCCGATATTCTTGTTAAAGGCGCTGATTATACCATTGATAAAATTGTTGGTGCCGACATTGTATCACAATACGGAGGATTAGTAAGTACTATAGAATATCTAAAGGGCTACTCAACCAGCCTAATTGAGAAAAAAATAAAATCCAATCCCTGAATTATTAATTGTGTATCATAATTCAAAATAATTTCAGGCAGATTCTGTGATCCTCCACATAACCAACGGAAATATTTCTTAATATTTGTATAAGACCAATTACTAATCACGCCCAAAGATTTTTTGGGGTAAAAACCAATTATTATGTTTTTTGAATTTACGGAAGAGCAGCTGATGATTCAGCAGGCTGCCAGAGATTTTGCCAAATCAGAGTTAAAGCCCGGTGTTATAGAAAGGGATGAACACCAAAAGTTTCCGCATGAACAAATCAGGAAACTGGGAGAACTTGGATTTCTGGGAATGATGGTTGACCCAAAATATAATGGATCTGGGCTTGACACCATTTCTTATGTACTGGCTATGGAAGAACTTTCAAAAATTGATGCTTCTGCCTCCGTTGTGGTATCAGTTAATAATTCATTGGTTTGCTACGGACTTGAGAAATATGGTTCTGATTTTCAGAAGGAGAAATACCTTAAACCTCTTGCATCCGGAGAAAAAATAGGTGCATTTTGCCTTTCTGAACCTGAAGCAGGCTCGGATGCAACTTCACAGCAAACCAGCGCAATTGATATGGGGGATTATTACCTTTTGAATGGCACTAAAAACTGGATTACGAACGGCGGAAATGCCTCCACCTACCTGGTTATAGCCCAGACCAATCCCGCACAAAGGCATAAGGGAATCAACGCTTTAATTGTTGAAAAAGGTATGGCAGGTTTCACAATTGGCCCTAAAGAAAATAAGCTTGGTATACGTGCATCTGACACACATTCACTTATGTTTACGGATGTGAAAGTTCCTAAAGAAAATCGAATTGGCGAAGAGGGTTTTGGATTTTCTTTTGCTATGAAAACACTGGATGGTGGACGGATAGGCATTGCCGCACAAGCTCTCGGAATCGCCTCAGGGGCCTATGAGCTTGCCCTTCAATATTCTAAAGAACGGAGGGCATTTGGTAAACCAATTTCAGGACATCAGGCAATTCAGTTTAAACTTGCAGATATGGCTACAGAAATTGAAGCTGCCAGAATGCTTTGTTTAAAAGCCGCCTGGTTAAAGGATAAGGGACTTCCGTATGCTCAAGCCAGCTCTATGGCTAAGCTATTTGCCTCGCAGGTAGCAATGAAAACCACTATTGAGGCAGTACAAATTCATGGAGGATACGGTTTTGTCAAAGAATTTCATGTGGAACGTCTGATGCGGGATGCAAAGATTACTCAAATTTACGAAGGAACATCTGAAATTCAACGTATTGTGATTGCCCGTGAGATTTTAAAATAATTAGCCAGATTTATTTATGAATAATTTCTTCAAAAATCCAGTATGTTTTTTCATACTTAGCTGCTTGTGGTCTTGTCAGGATAATTCCGATAATCAATTGGAGACAGGAATCTGGCGGGCTACACTTAAGACCTCTTCAGGTGCCGAGATACCTTTTAATTTTGAAGTAACCGATTCAGCAAATCAGAAATATTTGGATGTTATAAATGGAAATGAAAGATTCAGAGTGAATGAAATTTCAAAAGTTTCAGATTCCGTAAATATTCAAATGCCTCTTTTTGATTCTGAAATAAAGGCAAAAATCAAAGGTGGGTCTCTACACGGAAAATGGATTAAACATTTTGCAGATAGTAGCGAAGTAATGGATTTTGAGGCCAAAAGTGGAATATCATGGAGATTTTTCAATGCAAAAACAAAGTCTGAGTTTGCTGTGACCGGTCGTTGGTCAGTTACCTTTCAGGATCCAAAGACAGGTAGGTCTGTTATTGCCATTGGTGAATTTAACCAACAGGAAGGTCGCCTCTTTGGTACTTTTTTGACCAGTACAGGTGATTACCGCTTTCTTGAGGGTAATGTTTTAGATGATAAATTTTATCTCTCATGTTTCGATGGTAGTCACGCCTTTCTCTTTACAGGTAAATTACTGGATAACAATACAATAGTTGAAGGAAATTTCTATTCTGGACTTTCTTATGTTCAGACATGGACCGCCAAACGTAATGAAAAGGCACAACTGCCTGACGCTTACAACATAACAGCTTTAAAGGATGGATTTGATTCAATAGATTTTTCTTTTCCTGATCTGAATGGTAAGAAGGTTTCTCTGTCTGATACAAAATTTAAAAATAAGATTGTTTTGGTACAGTTTTTTGGATCCTGGTGTCCTAATTGTATGGACGAAACAGCCTATTTGGTTCCATTTTACAAAAAGTATCAGCGTAAAGGCCTTGAAATTGTTGCTTTGGCTTATGAACGTACTACTGATTATGAACGTTCAAAACAAAATGTTTTACGATTGCGCGAAAGGTTTGGCGTTCCATACGACATGTTGATTACCGGATATACCAATGACAAAGCTGAAGTGGCTAAAAGTTTACCCATGTTAAAGAGTTTTATGGGCTTTCCAACATTGATTATTATCGATAAAAACGGTAAGGTGAGAAATATACATACCGGTTTTAGCGGACCAGGTACCGGTATCCACCATGCAGAATTTAAAGATGAATTCGAAAAATTAATTGATAATTTGTTGCTAGAGTAACTACGAATGCTGGCTCTATAAGATGAATAGATAATTCGCATATTCACCTGAATAATTTCTTGATCATGAAAATAAAATATATTCTCTTTCCTGTTATGGTTTCTGTAGTACTTCTGGCTTGTTCCACTCCAAGGATGGTTAATCTGGATCCTGTCACTGTGGTTGAAAGTGCAAAGGGTTCACTGATTTACAGGGGAAGTTATACCAAGAATATAGATATCATAAATACGAGACTTGATTTAAGTTTTGATTGGGACAGTGCCTATGTCATCGGAAAGGCTACCATTTTTGCAAAACCATATTTCTATTCCACTGATCAGCTGGTTTTGAATGCCAATGGATTTCGTTTGAATTCAGTTTCATTGATTAATAGGGACGATAAAACACCTCTGAGGTATACCTACGATGGCAAGCTACTGAAGATCAGCCTTGATAAGAACTACACAAGAGACCAGAATTTCACAATTTTTATCGACTACGTAGCAATGCCGAATAAATTGAAGATCGGGGAGGATATAGCTTCTGCTGGTGATCGTGGAATTTATTTTATAAATAGGGATGGTAAAGAAAAAGATAAACCAAGGCAAATCTGGACACAGGGTGAAACTGAATGTAATTCTAACTGGTTTCCTACCATAAACGGTTCCCAGGAAAAGATGACCCAGGAACTGAATATTACAGTACCTAATGAGTTTGTTAGCCTTTCTAATGGTTTACTTGAATTTTCAAGTATGAATGGAGATGGTACTCGTACAGACAGCTGGAGACAAGAGCAAGCCCATTCAACATATTTGACTATGCTTGCCGTAGGAGACTTTGTCATTACCAAAGATAATTGGCGGGGCAAGGAGTTGAGTTATTATACTGAACCCGAATTCGCTTCTACTGCTAAAATGGTGTTTGGCAAAACCCCTGATATGATGGAGTTTTTTTCCAATAAGCTAGGAATTGAATATCCCTGGGAAAAATACTCCCAGATAGTGGTGCGTGATTTTGTGAGCGGCGCTATGGAAAATACCACTGCCACCGTTTTTTTTGAAGGTTTGAATATGTCAGAAGGACAGTATCTTGATGAAAATCACGAAGATATTATTGCGCATGAACTGTTTCATCATTGGTTTGGTAATCTGGTAACTGCAGAATCCTGGGCGAATCTGCCATTGAATGAATCATTTGCCACTTATGGAGAGTATTTATGGGAAGAATTTAAATACGGCAGGGATCAGGCTGATCTAAAAGGCCTGGAGGACATGTCGGTTTATCTCGGAAGCAACAGAGAAACAGAGCCTGATGTGATCCGTTTTGATTATGCAGACAAAGAACAAATGTTTGATGAGATCAGTTATCATAAAGGAGGCAGAATTTTACACATGCTTAGAAAGACAGTTGGGGATGAGGCTTTTTTCGAATCTTTAAAGCTCTACCTTACTAGAAATTCTTACAAAACAGCTGAAATTCATGATCTGAGACTCGCATTTGAGGAAATTACCGGGATGGATCTAAATTGGTTTTTTAATCAATGGTTCCTTGCTTCAGGTCATCCGGTATTAACGATTCAAAGTTCTTATGATCAAATAAAAAGAGAAATTAAAGTTAATATTACCCAGGATCAGAATCTTACCGAAACACCCCTTTACCGTATTCCAATTTCGGTTGATATCTATTCTGGAACAAAGCTTGAGCGTAAAGAAATTGTACTTGAGAGTCAACATCAATCATTTATTTTTCCTTCAATTAGTCCTCCTGATCTTGTAAATGTCGACGCTGAAAAATACATTCTTGCTGAAAAAAATGAGTTAAAAAGCATCGTTGAGTATATTTTTCAATATCAGAACGCACCTTTATTCATGGACAGATTTGAAGCAATATTGAAATTGAAGGAATTTAAAGAAGATACTTCTGCAAAAACATTAATGATTTCGGCAATTAAAGACAAGAACTGGCTTATTCGCCATACAGCATTATCTGTTGTAGAAAATTTATCTGAAGATGAAAGAAAGGCTCTTCATGAAACATTGAAAGATCTTGCACTCAATGATAAAGTTTCACAAGTTAGGGCTGCAGCTGTTGAAAAACTTGGAAAATATTATAGAATTTCAGAAAATAAGGAGGTATTTGCTTTGACTGCCAAAGATAAATCTCCACTTGTAATGAGTGCAACCGCTGCTGCTGTAGATTAGAAAATCACGATTTTCTAATCTACAATAAAAGAAAAAAAAGGGCGTTAAGCTGCTTTATCTGATTGAAATGCTGAAAATATCATATTGATCAGAGCCAGTACAATAGCAAACAAAACCGCAGAAATAAAACCGTTGGTGTTAAATGTATCCATCAGGTTGTCAACCAATAGAACCATTAAAACGGTAATAATAAATGAAACTAAACCAAGAGTCAGGAAATTGATTGGAAAAGTTAGGATACGAAGAATTGTACCAATCGTAGCATTCGATAATGCGATAAGTACTCCCGCAATTATAGCACTCCAGAAGTTTTCAACTTCAACTCCTGGAAGCATATAAGCAGCGAGAGCAACAACTGCACCCATTAAAATAATTTCGATGATCAACCTCATGTTTTTTAGATTTAAATAAAGATAACTATGAATTTAAAAAATCTATTTCATATATCAGTAGTTATTTTGATTTTATCTAATTCCTGCAGGCAGGAAGCAGTTCAGCAGGCCCTCCAGAGCAAATTAATAATCAGACTTAACAGCGATAGTAGTTCATTAGAATTAGCAGGATTGGCGAGCCCTGTTCTAGAGGAGTTAAAATCTGATTCCCTTCCGGATTCCCTTTGGACAAATTTCTTTGCTGTTTATGAAGATATAAATGATCCTGAAATGAGGGATCTTCAGCCGGCTATAGAAGGCGTCTATTCAATTGAAGGAGAACTGATTCGCTTCAAGCCAAAAATTAACTTCAAGAGGAACCACTTATATTTTGCCCGATGTTACACAAAACTATTACTTCAAGATGCAGAGGATTTGATTGAAACACGTGAACTATTTATATCAGATGGGTTCATTGAATATAAATTCTATCTCACACAAAAGCAAGATCTGTGAATGTATTCAAATTGGGTGTTTGTAATCATGGATAGTTTTTTTATATTTGCACTGATCTGAGAAGAGCCCCGACATTATCGGGGCTCTTTTTTTACCAACCTGTTTTTTTAAGGGAATTAAAGAAAGGATCATTATGAATATAGAAAAGCGTGTAATTGAGCTAGTTGAGGAAAAGATTGCTGAGCGTCCTGATTTATTCTTAGTGGACGTTCAAATGCATAATAGCGGGATTTTATCTATTTTAGTAGATGGAGACAATGGAGTTCCAATAAGTGACTGTGTAGCTATAAGTCGGCATGTAGGTTTCCATCTTGAAGAGGAAAATACCATTGAACAAGCATACAGACTGGAAGTTTCATCACCGGGAATAGATACACCACTGAAATCAATTCGCCAGTTCCGGAAAAATATTAACCGTTCATTAAAAGTTAAGCTAATAAATGGTAATACCCGGGAAGGAAAATTGTTGGATGCAGATGAATCAGGAATAACAATTCAAGAAATTTTTAAAGAAAAAGGTAAGAAAGCAGTTACGATTGAAAGTTATATTCAGACTACAGACATTTCAGAAACAATAGTTTTAGTGAGTTTTAAATAACGTCTCTTTTAACGGGGACAAATTCAATAAAAAAATGAGCAATATTAATTTAATCGATTCATTCCAAGAGTTTAAAGACTTCAAGAATATTGACCGTCCAACGGTTATTAGTGTGTTGGAAGAGGTTTTCCGCAGTATGTTACGGAAAAGGTATGGTACCGACGAAAATTGTGATGTGATCGTTAACCCTGATAGCGGGGATTTAGAGATCTGGCGTACAAGAACGGTAATGGAAGATGGTTTTTCAGAAGATGATGATCTGGAAATTGAACTTGCCGAAGTAAAAGTAATTGATTCTGACCTTGAAGTTGGAGATGATTTTATTGAACAAATTACCCTTGAAAGTTTTGGTCGCAGAGCGATTCTTGCTGCCCGCCAGACCTTAGTTTCCAAAATTCTGGAACTAGAAAAGGATGAGATTTTTAAGAAATACAAAGATCGTGTCGGTGAGATCGTGACCGGTGAGGTATATCAGGTTTGGAAAAAAGAAACATTAGTTCTTGATGATGAAGGGAATGAACTTTTATTGCCTAAAACCGAACAAATTCCTGCTGACTATTTCAAGAAAGGTGATTCTGTGCGCGCAATCATTGAGAAAGTGGAAATGATTAACGGCAATCCAAAGATTATTATTTCGCGTACAGCACCTGAATTCCTGCAACGTTTGTTTGAGATGGAAGTGCCGGAAATATTCGACGGACTGATAACAATCAAAAAAATTGTTCGTGAGCCTGGTGAACGTGCAAAGGTTGCGGTTGAATCTTATGATGATAGAATCGATCCTGTTGGTGCTTGTGTGGGAATGAAAGGATCACGGATTCATGGAATTGTCCGTGAATTGAAGAATGAAAATATTGATGTGATTAACTTTACAAACAATATTTCATTGTATATTCAAAGAGCTTTGAGTCCGGCGAAAATTACAAGCATCAAACTTGATGATGAAGAAAAGAGAGCAGCAGTTTATCTAAAACCTGATCAGGTATCATTAGCAATTGGCCGTGGTGGCCATAATATAAAGTTGGCCGGAAAGCTTACCGGATATGAAATAGATGTTTACCGTGAAGCACATGAGGATGATGAGGATGTAGACATTGAAGAATTCTCAGATGAAATTGAAGGCTGGATTATAGATGAATTAAAACGTGTTGGTTTAGATACAGCGAAATCTATTTTAAGTTTGTCTGTGGATGAATTGGTTAAACGTACTGATCTGGAAGATACTACAGTGAAGGATGTGATTGAGATTCTTAAGTCAGAGTTTGAATAATATATTCGATTGCTGTAGTTTGAAAAATTTCGAATTCAAGAAAAAGCCCAATCCTCACAGCATTTAAAATATAAAAAACGTACTTTTGTACAAAAATAGCGAGGTTAAAATAATAAATGTCAGAAGGTAAAAGCACAAATTTACTTAAAGCTGCGAAAGAGCTGAATATCGGCCTTAATACCGCGGTGGAGTTTTTAGGGAAAAAAGGTCATAAAGTTGAGGCCAGGCCTAATACAAAACTCACCGAAGAGATGTACGATGTTCTTCTTAAGGAGTTTCAGGGTGATAAAATCGTAAAAGAAGAAGCCAAACAAATAGTTATTGGCAAAATCCGTCGCGATGATATTCCTGTAAGCAACGAGAAGGCTGAGCCAGAGCGTTCAAAAGATTTTGAACAAGAGGAGATTCTGATAAAGAATGTTAATCCATTTACTTCAACCATTGTTGATAAACCTAAAGCCGAACCTCAGTCGACAGATCCTGTTGAACCTAAATCAGAAGAAGCTTCATTGCGGGGTGTTAAAGTAGTAGGAAAAATAAATTTGGATGATTTAAATTCGAAAACCCGCCCTGACAAGAAAATCCAAGAACCCGAAAAATCTATTGCTACTCCAGCCCCTGTTGCTAAAATTGAGGAGCCTATCAAAGATAAAGAACCAGAGATAATTCCTCAACCCGCTGCTGAAAAGGTTAAACCTGAAGTTGAAGCGGTACCCCTGGCAGTAGTTAAAGTATCCGTTGAAAATTCTGAGGAACTTATTGAGACCCAACCTGAACCAGCTGCTATAAAGCCAGTAAGCGAAGAAAAACAAGAAAATATACCAAATACGCAGGAAAGTAATCCTAATGCTACAGTTATTCGTGCAAAAGCAGAGAGACTTTCCGGTCCGAATGTAATTGGAAGAATCGAATTACCTGTTTCTCCGGCACGCCGCGGGCAGCCGGTTGCCTCTTCTTCCACTGCAGCAGGTGCTGATCATAAGCGTAAGCGTAAGCGTAAAGATAATGCTCCCGGACAATCCGGACAATCTGGTGCACAGCCTTCCCCACAAGGTCAACAGGGTCAGCAAGGTGGGGGAGTATCTCCACGTCCAGCACCCGGTGCAGGTTACCAAGGTAATCGTCCTGATTTCAGGAATGCGAGAGGCGGACAAGGCAATTCACCAAGTACTGGTGGTGCCCGTCCTGATTTCAGGAATAAGCCCCGAACGCCAGAAGCCCCTAAAGCCGAACCGACAGATAAAGAAATACAGGATCAGATTAAAGCAACACTTGCACGCTTAAGTGGTGCAGGAAAATCAGGAAAATTTGCTCAAAGAGCAAAATTGCGCCGTCAAAAGCGTGATGACGTTGCTCAGTCTGCTGAGGATGCGGCATTAGAAGCAGAAATGCAGTCTAAAACCATTAAAGTAACAGAATTTGTTACTGCTAATGAGCTCGCTCTGATGCTAGATGTACCTGTTACTCAGGTTATTTCAACCTGTATGAGTCTTGGAATGTTCGTTTCCATCAACCAAAGACTTGATGCTGAAACGCTGACAATTGTAGCAGATGAGTTTGGCTATGAGGTTGAATTCGTGAAGCCTGAAGATGAAGAAATTGGTTTGCTTGAAGAAGCTGATAGTCCTGAGGACCAATTGCCTAGAGCTCCCATTGTAACCGTAATGGGTCATGTGGATCATGGTAAAACTTCATTGCTTGACTTTGTTCGCAAGACCAATGTAATCGCAGGAGAAGCGGGAGGGATTACCCAGCACATTGGTGCCTATGAAGTAACTCTTGAAAATGAGAGTAAAATAACTTTTTTGGATACTCCGGGTCACGAAGCCTTTACGGCGATGCGTGCCAGAGGTGCCAACGTTACTGATATTGCAATTATTGTAATTGCTGCTGATGATAGTGTGATGCCTCAAACGCGTGAAGCTATTAATCATGCACAAGCTGCAAATGTGCCGATTGTATTTGCCTTCAGCAAAGTTGATAAGCCGGGTGCAAATGCTGATAAGATTCGTGAGCAGCTTTCTGCAATGAATATTCTGGTTGAAGACTGGGGTGGAAAATATCAGAGTCAGGAAATTTCAGGTAAAACCGGAGCAGGCATTGATCTTTTACTTGAAAAAGTGTGCCTTGAGGCGGATATGCTCGAATTGAAAGCTAATCCAAGCAAGCGTGCCGTAGGTACAGTTATCGAAGCAGCATTAGATAAAGGCCGTGGAATCGTAACAACTGTGCTCATTCAGGCCGGTACTTTGCGAGTCGGTGATGCAATACTTGCTGGTGGATATAGTGGTAAGGTTAAAGCTTTACATAATGAGCGCGGCGTTAAATTGGATCATGCAGGACCTTCAACCCCAGTGCAGGTTTTGGGTATGCAGGGTGCACCAACTTCAGGAGATAAGTTCAATGTAATGGAAAGTGAAGTTGAAGCCCGTCAGGTTGCGAATAAAAGACTACAATTACAGCGTGAGCAGGGCTTACGTACCCAGAAACATATTACCCTCGATGAGATCGGACGTCGTTTGGCGATTGGAAACTTTAAAGAGCTGAATGTAATCGTTAAAGGTGATGTGGATGGTTCAATCGAAGCATTATCCGATTCCTTACTGAAACTTTCTACTGAGCAAATTCAGGTGAATATCATACATAAGTCTGTTGGTCAGATCTCTGAATCAGATGTATTGTTAGCTTCGGCTTCTGATGCAATTATCATTGGTTTCCAGGTTCGTCCTTCTGCAAGTGCGCGTAAACTGGCTGAAGCAGAACAGATTGATATCCGACTGTATTCAATTATTTATGATGCCATCAATGAGGTGAAAGCCGCAATGGAAGGTATGCTTGATCCTGAATTTGAAGAGAAAATTACTTCAAATGTTGAAATTCGTGAAGTATTTAAGATCAGTAAAGTGGGTACCATTGCAGGTTGTATGGTACTCGACGGAAAGATTACCAGAAACAGTAAGATTCGAATTGTTCGCGATGGTGTTGTTGTCTACACTGGTGAACTGGCCTCATTAAAACGTTTTAAAGATGATGTGAAAGAAGTTGCTACTGGTTATGAGTGTGGTTTAAATATTCAAAACTTCAATAATATTGAAGCAGGAGATATCGTTGAATCGTATGAGCAAGTAGAAGTGAAAAGAAAATTATAAACTGAATAAATATTTTTAAAAGCGATCTTTTGATCGCTTTTTTTGTTTTGGCTTATTGATGTATATTAAATTTAACTGACAGTTGTGGGCTTAAGAAAAGAATTCAGAAGGCTTAAAAGGAGTATACAAATGAAACTTAAATCAGGCGATATCAAGCTTGAGTTAGGCCGTATTGCTGATTATAAACACTTTGAAGTTGGATATGCTCATGTGTTTGATAAACCCTTTAAATTTCATCACGGACCAAGTTTTGCCGAGTCTTACATTGAACTCTTCGAGACAGAAATTTATCGGTTCAAACCCAGTGCCGGATCAGGGATTATTCTTGACTGTGGTGCAAATATGGGTCTGAGTGTCTTATATTTCTCACGTAATTATCCTGATCATCAAATCATTGCATTCGAACCGGATGCGGACATTTTCGCAATTCTGAAAGAGAATGTGGAGACATTTGGACTAAAGAATGTGACTCTTTATAAAAAAGCAGTTTGGACTCAAAAAGAAACCTTAAAGTTTTTTACTGATGGCGGTATGGGGGGTAGAGTAAATAATGAATATTCAAACCAAGTACCCAAATTTATTGAAGCTGTTCCATTGCTTGATTACCTGACACCAGCTGTTGATTTTCTAAAAATTGATATTGAGGGAGCTGAGGATACTGTTTTGAAATATTGCGGGAAAAGTTTGCAAAATGCTAATCATATCTTCTTCGAATACCATAATAATGTAAATTCAAAACAAACACTGCACGAGCTTCTTGCATTGGTTGAAAGTTTGGGTTTCCATTATTATATCAAGGAATCAGCCACCAGAAAACGTCCATTTGTAGATACCCGTCTCATTTGTGAAAGTTTTGATATGGCCATTAATGTTTTCTGCTACAGATAACTCTAGCCTAAACTAATCCGAAAATATTCTTCTGATTTTTCCACCCCACAATTCTTTGATAACGAAATTTAGCTTGCTAAAAATGCTTTTTTTATTGATGCTGAACAGTAAATAACGATTCCTGTAAAATAGCTTCAACAGCCCGAAAGAAATATATTCATCTTTGTTCTTTATAAATTCAACGTAGAGTTTTTTTATAAATTCAGGATTTTTATTCTTCGGATAATTGATGCAGGACTTTATCCAAAGTAGTTTTTGGTCAAATTTCATTGAAGAACTGACCGGAATTTTAGTAGTATTATCCCTTTTACGTTTTAAAATATTAGTGTCGGCTTTATGATGTTGCCGGTACTTTACCAGACTTTCCTGAATGAAATCTATACTACCGAGATTAGTACTAACATATCCCATCCACCAATCATGATAATAGGCGTCTGGAAACGGTAAAAGCTCATTCCTTAATTCTTTTTTCATTAATACTGAGTGTCCTGAAATGCAGTTAAAGAACAAAAATGTTTCAGGTTGATCACCCCGATACAAATTCATAATATCCGACATACAAAGGTTTAAGGATTGACCATCTTGGTCTACAAATTCTGAATCATGGTAGATAAGTAAATTATTGCCAATTGCCTTTACCTGCTTTTCTATCTTATTTAAATCCCAGATATCATCCTGATCAGATAAAGCTATATAATCACCATTACACAAACTAAGGGCTTTTTCAAAATTTTTAATATAACCCAAATTTACAGGATTGATAAATAGCTTTATGAAGGAGTATTTAGCTGAATATTCTTGTAAAATGTTTAAAGTATTATCAGAAGAGCCATCGTCAACAGCAATTAGCTCAATTTCTGGATAGCTTTGATTTACTATCGAATCCAGTTGTTGTTTTAAGTAAGCTTCACCGTTATAAGTACATAAAGCTATAGAAACCAGTACTTTATCATTCATTTTTATTCGTTGAAAGTTTGCATGTCGATCAACTTTCTATATAGACCATCTGATCTGATTAGTTCATTATGGGTTCCCTGTTCTTCAATCTTACCATTCTCAAGCACAATAATCTGGTCAGCCTCCTGAATAGTACTAAGACGGTGGGCAATAACAATGGAAGTGCGGTTTTTCATTAAATTTTTCAAGGCATTTTGAACCACTTTTTCTGATTCTGTATCTAGCGCTGATGTGGCTTCATCAAGCAGAAGAATAGGTGGATTGGCAAGAACGGCTCTTGCGATGCAGATTCGTTGTTTTTGTCCTCCTGAAAGTTTCATCCCCCGGTCACCTATATTGGTTTGATAGCCCTCTGAGGTATTGACAATAAACTCATGTGCATTTGCAATCCTGGCAGCTTCAACAACTTCCTCCTTTGAAAAGGATCTTCCAAAAGCGATATTATTTAAAATGGTATCATTAAAAAGGATCGATTCCTGATTCACAATTCCCATTAATGACCTGACATCAGCCATGCTGATATCCTTTATATTAAGTCCATCAAGAAGGATTTCACCAGTCATCGGATCCATAAATCTTGGCAAGAGATCCATAAGAGTACTTTTCCCTCCTCCAGATGGACCAACCAAAGCAACTGTACTTCCTTTTAGAATATTAAAATTGATCCCATTCAATACTTCTTTGTCTCCATAAGCGAAGGAAATATTTTTCAATTCGATACATTCGTTGAATGAGGTTTTTGAAGTTGGGTTTGGTTTATCTGTAATACTTTCAGGGGCATCAAGTAATTGAAATACCCGTTCACCTGCAGATATGCCCTGAGAGATATTACCAAATGCTTCTGAAATGGCTTTTGCAGGATTAATGATTTGTGAAAATATAATGATATAGCCAATAAATTCAGCCCCTTTAAGATCTGAGCCCTCTTCAAGAATAAGAGTACCACCATAATACAGAAGCGCAGCAACAGTTATTACCCCCATCATTTCGGAAACCGGCGCAGCCAGTAAAACCCTCCTGGCCAGCCTCCTGTGGATCTTACTGGTCCACATATTAATAGCATTGAATTTCTCCTGGATATAACGCTCAGCATTAAAGGACTTTATGATTTTGACTCCATTGAGTCCTTCATCTATACTGGAGACTAATACTCCTAATGATTCTTGTGCCGCAGTGGCATGTTTCTTCAGCCGTTTTACTATTATTGAGATGAGCAAACCGGAAACTGGAATCAGGATCAGTGCAAAGAATGTCAATTTAGCAGATATTGTGAATAATACAGCAAAATTTAGAATTATTGCAATCGGCTCCCGCAAAATAATTTGCAAAGAGCGTATGATCGAGTCCTGAATAGTTACTACATCGGTCATAAACCTGGAAATCAGGTCCCCTTTACGCTGACTACTAAAGTATTGAATATCAATATCGGTGAGTTTTTTGAAAATACTGCTACGTATGCGGGTTACGATCATTAATCTGAAATTTTCAATTACCCTTGCCGACAAATATTTAAATAAATTGCTCAGTATTATCGATATGACAATCGCAATACTGACCATCTTTAAAGCACCAACCTTGCCCGAAGCATTAATTATGTTTTGAAAATAATAGTAAAATAAGTTTTTGAAATAGCTTAGGCTGTAATCAAATGAAGGGGCAGAGGTTAATGCTCTGGTTTCCGTTTTACCAGACTGATCGAATAAGAGTTCGAACACCGGGATCAGTAAAGTGAAATTAAGAAGTCCGAATATAATTCCTAATACCGACGTGATAAAGAATGGAACCGCAAATTTTTCTACAGGAGAAGCAAAAGCAAAAAGTCGAAAATAGGTTTTCATAAAAAGAATTCTAACGCAAAGTTAATCATTTTGAAAGATGTCTAATTTCGTTTAAAAATGATTGTTTGGCCTTCTACCATCCCATTCATTTTTTTAATTACATCATCAATACTGATTGTGCTTTGGTGGTTAATCATCAATTCTTTTAAATTTTTACGGGACTGTCTTGCGGGATGCTGGTTATTCAAGAACATTGCAAAACTTTTGTAGTAGTAAAATTTTAAACCAATCCACATAAAGAGCATATCAAAAAATATGATTTGCAGGTACCAACAGGCCAAGCGGATACTGTTCAAATGTATTTTATGAACGTAAAGCCTGTTTCGAAAGAAAATAGCTTTAACCCAGTTCTGTGTCCGGTAATTTTTTGTAGTTGACGAATGGTCATGGATACAATAGGATTTAGGGTCATAATAACACTTCCAACCCAGGCGCCATGCCCGTAATCCCAATTCAAAGTCTTCACAATAAAACGGAGAAAAGATTTCATCAAATCCGCCGATATCCTTCAGTTTTTTTGTGTCAATCAGCGCATTCGCACCTGATAAATAGGCGGTTGGAGTAAGGAAATCCTCATTTTCAAGGTGGAAAAAGTTGTTAGCTTTAATTTTAAATCCGGAGTATTTTAAAAACCGTGCAGTATCTTGTGTTTCACCATTTTTAGCCCCGATGATTTTGCTCATCACGCCAAAGGTGTCAGGAAGATCAAAAAATTTAAACTGGCTTTCAAAAAAATTACTATTTAACTCAATATCAGTGTTTAGTAATAGTACAAGCTCTTTACTGGCAATTGCTATTCCTTTGTTACAACTGAATGAAAATCCATGATTTTTTTCATTGGTAATTAAATTTACCAGTGGATAATTCTGTGTGATAAAAATCGTAGAGTTATCTGTGGAAAAATCATCAACAATGATGATTTCAAAATCAATTTTAGTGTTATTTAAGGCTTTATAAACAGAAGGTAAGTTTCGTTCAAGAAGATGTTTACCATTATAATTTGGTATGACAACAGAAATACTTTTCCGGGAATTTGATGGAGTTGTCATCGGACAATTTTATAGTTTTTATATTCTCCGATTCTCCACTGCCAGAGGTCTTCAATTTTTTGTAAAATACGACGCCTCAGACTCATTTTCTTTTTCAATATCGTGGGATCAACCTTAAAAGTCCAGTTGCCAACCTCAATCCGCTTCTTCATAACCTGAGGGTGATTATCTTCAAATCTGATCAGACGGTCGGCATTGCCATAATCAAATTCAACATTTTCAGGAAGATGCTCCTGAATCCAGGAATCATCATGGTAAAATTTATTGAAGTTACGAACCTTATTTCCAAGCCCGGCAGGAGGCTGAACCCAACCGTAATGATAGATATAGGCATCAATCGGTTTCACTTTTATTTTTCTTCCATTTTTTCTAAAACCCTGAGCATCCCGGTAAGAATGGATCTGAGGGTT
>CAMBFY010000035.1 GCA_945865415.1 Sphingobacterium thalpophilum | reverse complement strand
ACGGTGAGTTTTAGGACCACCTCCCAGCACAAACTGCAGTTAAGCCGCCTCGCAGAGGCATCTAATCTGTCGACATCAGAGTACCTACTGCACCTTTCTTCTAGGTATGCGCAACCCGTTGAGAAGTTCTCTGGAGAGTTGAGAGAGGTCCGTGAATGCAAGGAGCAGATCAAACAGCTTGAACGGGGCAAGAGACAGCTTGAGCTCTACCTAAAGAATGCCGACGAGCGCGTGGTCATTGAGCAAAGCATCGCACTAAGGCATACCGAACAAAGCAGTGCCCTAGAGTTTGAGAATCGAAGGCTTCATGCTGAGCTAACTCTTGTTCAAAACATGCTCGCTGACCGCGAGGCCATCGAAGAACGCACTTTGGATATTCAATGTGAAGAGGAGCATCAGGCATTAATAATGCCCACTTCTAAACCTAATGGCGGCGGAGAAGCAATAATGTTTGGGGCTATTGGTTTTCTAGTGCTGATAGTGGGAGCTTCATTCAAGAAGTAAGGTCACCAGCGCTCGTTTGATAGACAAAAAATATAAGGGAAATTGATTTGCTTAGAGCGAGCACGCAGAACGTTATAGAAAGATCACTAGTGAGAATGAACACATAACAGCAATAAAATCTTCTGAAAATAAATGCTAACAAAAAATCCATCCTATGGAGAGAACCCTTATTGGGGGGTTATTACGACCTAAGGGTATACACACAATTTTTCACAACAGAAGGTAACTAATGTCTTATCGCTCTTCAAACAACCACGTCGCAGCAATCCAATACTTATTACACTTTTAATGGGTGGAACAAACATGAGGCAAATCTCGTATTTTTGGATATGAAGAGCAAATACGTGATGAGTATGCCTGAGTTGGAGTGAAATCCGTTCGGATTTTCGCTCCAACGAAAAGTAGGTCTGCTTGGGCATAACCATTCGAGAATATCACCCACCATAACCTATACGAAGGCAAAGGCACTAAAAAGGTTCAAATCACTAGAAGTTTAATCATTGAAATAGAATAACATGAAAGTTGAAGTAAAGAATTTTTCTCTCCAAGAGTTAATTCAATTGATTGAAATTGGTGATTTACAATTGCCTGAATTTCAGCGAGATTATGTCTGGAAACAGAGTGATCAAAAAGCATTACTTGAATCAATTTTTAATGGATATCCAATTGGATCATTATTGCTATTGGAACTTGACGAAAAAAAACCAATGTTTGCTTGGTCCATGCTCAAACATTTGACAATCACAGACCCGAAAAAGATTTATGAAAAAGGAAAAAAGAAACAAGCACCTTCTTATTTGATACTAGATGGCCAGCAAAGACTTACCACTTTAGGGCAAATTATACTTAATGCAGAAAATACAAAAAGTTTTTTTATAAAGACAGATGTGGTTTTCAGAAAATGGGTTGAAAAAGGGAAAATAAAAAAACCAAATGAACTAATCAATTGGATGGAAGAAGAGCTTGATTTTTCTGAAATTATATCGATCGCTAATTTTGATGAAAATCCGTTAGGTAGATTCAAGCAAAAAAACCGATGGATTACCCTATCTATTTTAAATAATGAAGATGAATTTCAAACCGAGAAAAATATTATCATTGGCGATGTATACTTTGAAATAAATAAAATATCAAATAAAATATTAGCAGAAAGAAAGACTCTTTCTAAAGATAAAATGGAAGAACTTCAAAATAAAAAAAAGGATTTAGAGGATTGGAGAGACTTTTTTACTAGTGTATTCCATGTACTATTTACAAACTTTTTTTCATATACTATTCCCGGCGTCCTCGTGTCAAAGGAAATGAGTGTTCAAGGAGTTTGTAAAATATTCACTTCAACAAACACGTCTGGAATAAAGCTAGGAGCTTTTGATTTATGTATTGCAACACTCTTTCCACAAGAAATATATTTAAAAACATTATTTGATGAAGCAATGGCAAGGTACCCATTGATTAATGCTGTTGATGGCAATGAGAAAAGGTATGTTTTGCAATATATTGCTCTGTCAAATAAACTAAATCCAAAGACTGCTTCTTTACCTAAAACTATAAAGGCAGAACATTTCGGGCAAAATGATAAAAATTGGAATGCCCACTTAGTTGACATGAATGATGCTATTGTTTGTTTAAACAAGTATTGTGGTGCGAGCCTTGATTCAGGTGACGATTTATGTTTAACATATTCACCAATCATACCCACAATTAGTGTCGTTTTGAAAAGTTTTCCAATTAATGATTATATTAAGATTCCCATAAAATCCCTTAGAATTCAAAAATTAAAATCGTGGTATTTTTCCTCAGCAATATCAACTAGATATGGCGAAGGAAGTGATAATAAGCAAGAAAGGGATGTCGCCGATTCCTTACCAAATGATCATTCAATGATTGAATGGTTTCGTTCCGACAATTATGACTCTGATATGCCCAATTGGCTAAATGAACCTAAATATCAAGATTTAAACACAAGCGGTAATGGTGCTGTAGCCAAAGCGATGTTATCGATACTTTGTTTGAAACAAGCAAAAGATTTTTGGGAAGAAGATTATGTAGTTGGGCATACGAACAAGGATGATATTCACCATATTTTTCCAAGGGCTGCACTTAAAAGACAAATCATGAAAGAGAGAAAGGTTTTGGAACCGAAAGCCAAAGAAATAATGGATAAAGAATATAAGGTCGATAGTAAACTAAATATGACTTTTTTAAAAGCAAGCACAAACAGAGAGCAAATTAAAGATTTAGACCCAAAAACTTATCTACAACAATTATTGGACTCAAAAACTAGTCTGCCTGAAAAAAATAAGTTTAAAGCCAACTTACTTTTGCATTTAATTGATCAAAATTGCCTTAATGCTCTGCTGAGTAATAATTTTATGGGATTTATAGAAGCTCGAAAGGTTTTATTCAAAAATGAATTTGAAAGTCTTGGGGTTAAGGGATTTTCAGATAATGCAAGTGACAATTATTATCCTGAATAACTACGAATATAAATAATGGTGTAGATGTAGGTTCATTTCTTATAGAAACCTTCTTTACAAGCTTTTTCTTTTCGCAGAAGTTTTTCCTTCCAACTGAATGCCCATAAATTACCCCCATGTTTGTTTTTATATGTTAGCAGAAACAAGTCAATTTTGAGTCTTTATTTATCGTCAAATTTCATGAGTTGACTTTTTGTTAAATAGTAAATACTATAATCAATACTCAAGGCATGTAGCTCACAATATGCAGATAACTCCTCGGCTTTTGTTGCGAAACTCAAGATTATTCGTCCCAGACCCAAAAATCATCTCTTTACAGGCTGTCATCGCCATGGTTCCGTCCTTAACGCTAGGCTAAAGCGTGTAAAGATCAATCAAGCCATGACCCTCAGCGGCCAAAAAAAACCTGCCTACTACCGGAGTTCATCGTTGGCTCGGGGCTGGTTCTCTGCAAAAATCGCAGACAGTAAGGCCTTGATGGATCTAAGGTTGAACATGAGATGGTGATAGTAATACTTCTTCACGAAATCGTCGTTTAAATCCAACTGACACCATCCGCCGTCTCTATCTTTGAGTACAACTACTATCTCAAAAATTGAAAATACGAAATTTGGAGTTACAATTGATTACTTCGATCGATTTTGAAATTTTTTGGATTATAGACATAACCTAACAGAAAGATGAAGTTTGTAAATTTATTGTAAAACACAAAGAAATGTAACTTCAATAGAAAAAAAGAAATGACAATTAAAAAGGAGAACAAACTCACATTCATAGATTTATTTGCTGGCTGTGGTGGCCTTAGTGAGGGCTTCTATAAAGAGGGGTTAAAATCCTTAGTGCATGTTGATTTTGACGAAGCCGCTTGCTCAACTTTAAAAATAAGAATGAAATATTATAACTATTCTGAAAACGACATTGAGAAAAGTGTAATATGTGGGGATTTGACAAAAAAGGAAATCAGCATCAAGATAGAGAAAGCAATTAAGGAATCGAAAGTTGATATCTTGATTGGCGGCCCTCCTTGTCAAAGTTTCTCAACAGTCGGCAGAGCACAGGATCCCAATTCAATGAAAAGCGATCCAAGAAATTATTTATTTCAAAACTATCTAAGCATTCTCGAAAAGTACATGCCGAAAATTTTTGTTTTTGAAAATGTGTCTGGTTTACTTTCCGCCAAGCCAAATGGCAAACTTATATTTCCTCAGATTATTAAAGACATGTCACGGCATTATGATGTTTGTGATGACCGAGAAACTATACTTCTAAATTCTGTTCATTATGGTGTGCCACAGGTTAGAAAGAGAGTAATAATTATAGGTGTCAGAAAAGACCTAAAATTCACAGCAAAAGATATTTATAATAACATAATTAAGACCCATTATAGTCCAGAAATGGAAGCCAAAGCCATTACACAGGATTTAGAAAAATATGTAACTGTAAGAGATGCTATATCTGATTTGCCACATTTATTCCCGGGTCAGGGTATGAATGAAATTGAGTTTAAACCAAGGGCATTAAACTCCTATTTGGAAAAAATTCGAGACTCGAATTTTTCTAAATTACATAATCATGTGGCTCGAAAACATAATGTTGAAGATAGAGAAAGATATCATTTACTTAGCAAAAATGAGTGGCAATTAAAACATTTAGCAGAAGTGAGACCCGAGTTGGTACATCATGATCCCAAGCATTTTGGTAATAGATATACGGTTCAGAAAAACAATCTTCCTGGAACAACCATAGTTGCACACTTATATAAAGACGGCAATCTATTCATTCATCCAGACTACAACCAAGAGAGGACATTTACTGTTCGGGAAGCAGCAAGAATTCAATCCTTTCCTGACGATTTCATCTTTATGGGATCAAAAACAAACCAATATAAACAAGTTGGAAATGCTGTGCCCCCTTTAATGGCTCAACAAATAGCTAAAGCAATTAAAAAGTTTATTTAAAAGACAGAAGTGCAAGGTATGAAGAAGGATAAAATAAATTTTATAGACTTATTCTGCGGTGCTGGAGGGTTTGCAAAAGGATTTGAAATGACAGGCCAATTTAAATGCATAGGAGGAATTGACAACAAGGTTTCGGCCATACAAACTCATAAACACAATTTTAAGGATTCAATTTCAATTTGTGAAGATATTCGGAAAGTATCACCAGAAGATTTCGAAAAACTCTTGAAGGGGCAGAAAGTAGATCTAATAATTGGAGGCCCTCCATGTCCAACATTTAGCACCATTGGACATGCAAAAATTCAATCAGTTTATAAGTCTGACGAGCATATGGATATAACTAATGACCCTAGAAATACCTTGTTCTTGGACTTTTTTTGTTATGTAGATCATTTTCGTCCAAAGATGTTTGTGATGGAAAATGTACCTCAATTTTTAACAAAATACAATGGAGCAATGTTCAATGCCGTTATAGAACTTGTAAAAAGAGATTTACCCGAATATGATTTAGTTGAAGAGGTCAAAGTTTTAAACGCTGTTAATTATGGTGTGCCTCAAAATAGAAGGAGAATGATACTAGTTGGATACTTAAAAGGTATGAATTTCAATTATCCTGAGATTACACATTGGTTTGCAGATGGAAAATCGAATATCAACCCTAACAAAACTTTAATATCCCCGTATAAATTAAAAAGGCATGTTACCGTAAAAAGTGCAATATCGGATTTACCCGAAATTACAGATAATTGGAGAGTTTCTGAGGTCGAATATAGCAAACATAAAGGTCTTGATTCATTTCAAAAACTAATGAGGCAGAACACTTATAAAACAGTTAAAAATAATATATGTCGATTAACTAATGAAAGGGCAAAAATTGTTTTCTCACACATGCATCAAGGTTGCATTTACATGGACCTTCCACCAAAAATCAGGAAGATATTACCATTCAGGGAAGATATCTTCAAAGACAGGCTTAAGAGACTAGTCGAAGAAAATCCATCATGGACAATTCTTGCACACATTGGTATGGATGGATATATGTATATTCATCCAACCAATAATAGAACTTTATCTGTGAGGGAAGCTGCACGAATTCAATCCTTTCCTGATGATTTTGAGTTTATTGGAAATCAACAAGAAACATATGTCCAAGTTGGAAATGCGGTACCTCCACTTATGGCTATGAAAATAGCAGGCTCGATACTTGAATCCTTTCAAAACCTATAATTCAAATAAGATATGGTCTATATTAGAAATCTGTTCACTCAAGATCTCAGGGACGGGAAACAAATTGCTTTTCCGACAGAACCGTCAAACATCTTCTTTAAATTTAGCTTCAGCGATAGGGATCCTGATAGAAATATGCGATTTCATTTCAAAGAAGAAGATCCTAATTCCCCATACTTCGAACATAACCATACCGAAATTAATACTCGACTATACGCAGCAGGTAGTGAATCTCGTATGGATGGTGAAGTCAAACAGTTTTTAAGAGATACACTGAATGCTCAAGTTAACGATATAATAGTATTTAGGGCAATTCACCAATCGTTATACGAGTTTCAATTAATTCCACAAGAGGCATCTTCTTATAATATCTTCAAGGCTATTCTTAATGGAAAAAATCATGAGGTTGTTCTCGAGTCAGACCCTACAAATATCGAAGCAAATAATATTGTAGACTCCTCCAAAAATATTCCCTTCGAGAATTTAAAAAGGGATTTTGCCGCATGGTTTATCAACTTAGATGGATTAAAAAAGAACTATTATTCCGATGTATTTGGCTCGAATCAAGATAATCTCCTTGACAAATTGGAAAAATATGATAGAGTATATATAAATCAATTCAAAAGATCTGTTTTCAGTATTGTAAATGAAGACTTGCATCTGCTAATAAAAGAACTTGAAAAAAACTTGTATCTAGACAGTGGCGATTTTTATCAATTTAGCTTGAAAACTTCTACCCATATGCCCAGGGCAATACTTGGTAAAAATAATTACATTAAATTCCTCAAAGAATTATTATCCAATCAAAATAATTCCCAAGTGGATTTCAATTTAAATTCATTTCATGAAAAAGTTTTACTTTCAGGTTTAATCTTCCCTCGTCAACTCATTCAACGTTTCGTTGCCTCGTTGTGCACCAAACCATTTGTAATTTGTAGTGGTCTTTCTGGCTCGGGTAAAACAAAATTAGCACAAGCCTTTGTGCAATGGATTTGTGAGAGTGAAAATCAATACAGAATTATACCAGTCGGTGCTGACTGGACCAACAGAGAGCCTCTATTGGGTTATCCAAATGGATTAGAACCAAAATTTTACGTTACACCTGACAGTGGTGCATTACAGTTAATTTTAGAAGCAGCAAAAGAAGAAAATAAAAACAAGCCATATTTTATGATTTTGGATGAAATGAATCTAAGTCATGTAGAGAGATACTTTGCCGATTTTCTAAGTATAATAGAATCAAAAGAAAAACTGAAATTATATTCTGGTGAAAAAAGGTATTCACAATATTCAATGGAGAATAAATTTGATGAAAGGTATTTAATTCCATTTGAAATTGACTGGCCCAAAAATTTATTTATTATCGGAACTGTAAACATTGACGAAACCACATACATGTTTAGTCCAAAAGTATTAGATAGGGCAAATGTGATAGAGTTCCGTATTTCTCCAGACGAAATGAAAAATTTCTTTAAGGAAAGAAAAGAACTTAACATGAAAGAACTTTTTTTTGATAAAAACAAAAGCAAGGGCGGAGCTGGGCAAAACATGGCTGAAAATTTCTTTCATTTGGCTGAAGATAAAAAAATAAATAAATTACAAGAAATCGAGGGTGATGCAAATGTCTTGAACAAATTCTTTGAAGAACTTCAAATTGTAGGTTCCGAATTTGGTTACAGAAGCGCTACTGAAATAGAGCTGCTCATCACGAAGCTAGGTAATAACGGATTTATTGATGAAGAAGGTCAATTACTAACTAATAATACTAAAATAGATATTGCTATCATGCAAAAGCTGCTGCCTAAACTGCATGGTTCTAGAAAAAAATTAGTTGGCCCTTTAGAAACTCTTGCAGGATTTTGTTTAGAAAGAAAAAAAGATGCTCCCATGCTAGAGGAACAGAATAAAACAAAGAATTTATACCAGCAATTCATTTCTGAAAAGAGAGATTCTGCAAAATGGGAAATTAAGTATTCAATCTCATTTGAAAAAATTGAACGGATGCTTAAAAATGTAATTGAAAATGGATTTACAAGCTATGCCGAAGCCTAAACTGAATGAAAGAACAACGTACTGAAATAGAAATCCCTTTAGATTTCATCGAACCAAATTTAAAACTATTTATATATGGTAATAGAGAAGGGTCTTTATTTTTGATTGATAAAGAGATTGCTTTAGAAAACGGAGAATCACCTTATCAAATTCTTGAAGGTAATTTTTATAATTATTATTTCAAATTGGGTGAACAACATAATCACGAGTATCAATTAGTAGAAAATATAATTGTAAAAAACACACTGAGGAAAGGAGTTTCTGAAGGGCGAATATCTCCAAATATTTATGTAGGAAGCTTGCCACTAACTGTTTCCAATATAGAAACGAACGAAGAATTTGAAGGTGTAGATTTAGAGGTATTAGCAACTAAATTAGACGATAATTATATTCCGAAAGAAGACCCTAATTATCGCAATAATTATCAGTTCATGCTTAAGGACATAGCTGAGAAGTGCACTGAGTTATTAATGCAAATTAATTCTCCTGTTACTCAAAATTTTGAAATTAATTTTGAAAAAGACAATGAAACAATTTACCAGCGTTTCGCATTTGTAAGTTCACTTATAAACACCAATGAATTTAATGAAGCTGTTCATAAAATAATTGCTTCGCCAACAACTAAATGGCTTGAAGAATTGGAGTTGAAAGACATACGATCAGTTCGCAGAATTAATAGTTTTTCAATTAGGCAAATAGCTTCACGAAGTAATCGAGTTAAACTTGCTACTTCAGTAGAAAACTTATACGATGTTCCTTCAAAAATTGAAACATCACGCAAGTCAGAAACTACTGACACACCTGAAAATAGATTTATTAAACATGCCCTAGAAGTGTTTCTCCAATTTTGTATTGATTGTAGAAATACATTTATGAATAAAGGGTATTCAAAAAGCAAAATTGAAGCAGAAGCCTTAGTTGAAAAACTTGAAAATCATTTGAATCATCCTTTTTTCAAAGAAATTGAACGACCAACAACGCTTAAATTAAACAGTCCAGCATTACAGCGAAAAAGTGGATATCGAGAACTGTTAAATGCTTGGTTGCAATTTGACTTAGCGGCTAAGTTAATATGGAAAGGCGGTGATGATGTTTATAAAGCTGGGAAAAGAGACATTGCTGTTTTATATGAATATTGGTTATTTTTCGTATTGTATGATTTAATGAAAACCAAGTTCAAGATTAATGATAATAATGAAACATATAAACACCTTATTGAACCAACAGATGATGGTTTGAATGTAATGGTGAAATCAGGTAAGTTAACTGCTTTAGAAGGTACATATAAATCTGAAGGAAGAGAACTGCACATTAAATTTTCATACAATAGAACATTTGACGGAGGCACAACGTATGACGCTAAAAAAGCAGGTAGCTGGACAAAAGCACTTAGACCAGACTATACTCTAAGTATTTGGCCAGAAGAAATAAAAAATGAAAATAAAGCTGAAGAACTAGAAAGAATTGTTCATTTACATTTTGATTCGAAATATAAAGTACAACAATTTACTATTAAAACAGATGTTGAGCAGGATGTAATAGATTCAGATGAAGATTTGGCTATAGTAAATAAAAATGATGAGGGTAAGATTGATTCTCTTGAAAAAGAAAAAAGAGATGAAAGAAAAGGTATTTATAAAAATGTAGACTTGTTAAAAATGCATGCATACAAAGATGCCATCCGCAGAACAGGCGGCGCTTATGTATTGTATCCCGGAACTGAAAAGCACAAGCCATTTGTTGGGTTTCATGAATTAATTCCTGGCCTAGGTGCGTTTGCTATACGACCTAAAGAAGGTGAAAATGGAACTCTTGAACTGGGCGATTTTATTGACAAGATTATTTCTCATTTTAATAATATGGCCTCACAACAAAGGCGACATTCAAATACTATTTATGAAATCCATAAAGAGGATTCTTCAAGAATTGTGAATGAGCCAATGCCCGATTATATCATCCCGGATGAAACACATGTAATTGTCGGATATTATAAGTCAAAAGAGCATCTTGATTGGATAAAAAAAGAAATGAAATACAATGGCAGGATTGGCAATGCTAATGGCGCAATGGATTTAACACCCGAATTTATTGGAGCAAAATATTTATTACTGCATAATAAAAAAGAGCACGGCTCACTCATCTTTAAGATTAATCAATCAGAGAAGAAAAAACCCACTGTTATTGATTCAAAACTTTTGAAAGGTTATCCAAAACCATCAAAACCCTTTTATTTAGTTTTCAATTTATTGGAAAAAGAAAAAGATATTTTAAATAGTAATTATATTATCAAAAAATTAAAAGGGTACTCGGAAGATCAAGAGGCTTTTCCTTTTACTTGTAAATTGTCCGATTTAATTAGTCCGCCAGTATAACCCACGCAATTTTCAAGCGTATTCCGCCCAAAAAATTGAAACAATGAAAAGAATAAATTATAATTTTTGGGTTAATAAAACTTAGTCATTATAGTCTCGAGAATAATTGGTCTCCTCAGAGGAGCGAATAAGGTGCTTAAACAGCTCCTCGGGCGGCGTACAAATCACATTTTCATCACTATTCATTGAAAGACCATAGGACACAGCCAATATGGTATCCAAGGGAGCTGAAACAATATTAGTCAAATTTTGAATTGCCATTTCACCTAAAGATACCTGCTTCACATCGGTGAAGTAGGTCATTGATTCACGTAGTTCAGAGTATATTCCCCCTCCACCGCAGTAGAATATTGGCCTTGAATTTAACGCTTTCGCAAGATGATCTTTTGAAAGGCCATGCTCACGATGCAAAGACATAAACTGATCAAACAAATTTCCAACAATACTAGATATGGAACCTCTTAGGCTGTCATTGAGAACTTCTCGTGCTCTTTCACCTGATTCGGTCGCAATCAAAGTAGGGAAGTTGCTTTGTATACTGGCCATAGGTTGACCAAGTTCTTCCGACATCACCTGTATTATGCTATTCAATCCACCTTTGACAGATACCACCTGCGCGATATCCGGCGCCCTTTGATCATTTGCTAGCGTAAACAAAGCAATATCTGTTGTTCCGCCCCCTATGTCAATTAGTAAACTAAAACCATTTGGAATTCTTCGTTGTGCCGTCAGAGCAACTAAACCAGCGTAAGCCTCCGGAAGAGTTTTCACTCCAAATTCATTCTTTACAGGCTCGTCGAACACTTGATCTAAGTTTACTAACTGCTTTAACTCTGAATATTTCAGCGTTAAAAATTCTTCCAAACTCCAATCCATCGTGAGTTTTCGTGCGAGAATAAGTAGGCGACATCCTGATTCTGAAATTTGCTCCCCTTCCGGCGAGCCCAATGTTTGCGGTACTCCCATTTGTACAAACACATCTGCGCCGTAAACTTTCTCCACTGAATAAAGTACAAATGCCAAATAAAGCACAGAAATCAATCGTGGATTGTATTCTGCTGTATCAAAATCCCAATACCTATTATCTCCGAGTGCAGCAGACTTGAAGTACCTAAAACGAAGTACCTTATTTCTTTTAGACTCAATTTGATGAAGTATTCGCTGATGATCCTCAAATACTCGAGCGTACTCTAACTCCCATATCGACCTTCTCTCCTCTTCCGCTCTTTGATAAGTGTTCAACTTAAGTTCGTAATCCTGACTCAATACCTTGTTTTCTTGATCGATTTGATTGCACCGCAATCGGTATTCAACTTGCAGACGATCTCTGACTAATAAACTCGCTAAATCACGAAGATTAAAACTACGTTTTGCGACAAGGGGTCGCTCAGGGTAGTTTCTCATTACAGGCCTAGTCGGGGAAGTCGCTGGTACGAACTCCGGAAAAAAAAATGGCTCAGGCTCCTCTACTTCAAATTGAAGCGAATTTGCTATGAGCTCGTCCATAAATCCATAGGACAGTGTATCATCTTTATTAATTTGAACAATCGAGGGCAGAACATAGGAACCTGTGCCCGCTGGATCTTCAAAATGGAAAAAAGTATAGCGCTTTAAGAGTGGATTACTTGCATCTTCAATGCACACCTTCGTTTGGTGTGTTCCGAAATCTAGACCTACGGTTACTTCAGACATCACTAATAAACATCTACCCTATTCAAACTAAGCATCTTTGGGAATTCCGAGCTTATTGAAGCCGACTGAATTCGAGACAAGGCCTCATCGCGTTCTCGCTCCAACTTTTCTAAATTGGACTCCTGAAGGGGTAAAATTCTCTTAGCTTTTTCACGCTCCTCTTGAAGTCCATTAAACTCTGCGCGATGCCTAGTCTGCTCAACCAAAGCTTCCTGCCGCTGAATTCGAATGCCAAAGAGCTCAATCACCCGCTTACGTTTTTGATCCATATGCGTATTCAATCGAACCCGCTCACTTTCAAGAATTTCTTTTTCGATTGAAGTAATCGTATCGTTTAAACTGAATCTTAGGTCTGGAATCACCGCTGGATCAATATGACCTGCATCAAAAAGGTCCTCGCCGTGAAGCTGGCACTCGCCCAAAAAGGCCTCTGTAACCTCGAGGTCTGCGATAACCTTACAGTCCTCCAATCGGTAAAGAACTGGTATCAATTGGTTAAACTCATTAGTCACCCCGTACTTCGATCGTTGTGTTAAAAGTGAATACGTTGCCAAGAAGTACGACCCCGACTTAAGTACCGGATACTTCGCCACATAACTACTCTTAATCTTTAATGCAAAAGTGGTACTCGAAGCATCGCAACTTTGCTTGAAAAAATTCAATGCGGCGACCACTAAAGGATGATAGGCAGTAACACGTACCCACTCGGGATTGGCGTACCCAAACTCTTGGGAAAGGGTAAATTTAAACGTATTTTTACCATCAAGTATTCGAATAAACTGGTTGAAGTTGAATACGTGGTCCTCATCGACGGGCATATACTGTTCTAAGAAACGCTTAAGCAGCTTTGGCTCAGACAGTGGCCATCTTAGCTCGTAGCACATATTCACTCCATCGAGCTCACTAAGAATGGACGTGGTCAAATGAATGCGCAGCAATTCCTGAAGATAAATTAGTAATTCTTCTTCGGTGACGTACTTGTAGGCGCGCTTAATCTGTTCAATTTCATTACGGAAGTAGACGTCGTTAGTCATGGTATCCGTGAGGCCTTCACTAATTTCTTTAAGGTGTTCTCGCTCTGTGACGATCGCTTTTTGGATCAATTCAATTTGCTCATCGCGCTGCTCCTTCGTTAGCTCTTGCTTGTATTCAATTGAGTCTAGATTACTTAAAAAATTTCGTATTGAACGCACCGAACCGTCAATTTCAATTTCTTTACTTAAAATAGCCTCCAAATCACCGATGCTCCGCTCAAAAATGCCAATTCTAGAGAGCAATCTGTCGTAAATAACCTCCTGAATAGAGTCCTCTACTACGAAATTATAAATATTTAAAACACTTGATGTTTGACCGAAGCGATCAATTCTGCCGATGCGCTGCTCAACAACCATTGGGTTCCATGGTAAGTCGTAATTCACGATAGCATCACAAAATTGAAAGTCAAGGCCCTCCGCCCCTACCTCTGACGATAGCAAAACTTGCACTTCATTGTTGCCCTTAAACTTTTCAATAACGACATCTCGATCATCAATTTTACCATGAATTACGGCCGTTGTGACTCCATTTACCTTCAATCTAACTCGCAAATACTCCAGGGTCTTACGGAAAATTGCGAACACGATTAACTTACGACCACCATCTAAACACACTTTTTGGATAACTTCAAGAAGCTTCTCCAACTTGGCATCAGGAAAGTTAACGAAGCGATTAAAGCCTCGCTCAAGTTCATCGTCTTCAGATAAGTAGCCAAATACGCTGCTCGCGAGCCGGCGCTTTTTTTGAACAAGCCCTAGTACCTTGCCTTGAGGAAGTCGTTGATTGCCATAGGGGTCCAAATATGAGTTTTCTTGAAAATAGCGGTCTAATATTTCATCAAATTTCTCGCGCTCCTCATCATAGAGCCTTATCGAAACCACGTGCGGCTCTCTTCGAGCCTGATTCATATCTGTGGTAACCTCACGCTTTCTTGTGCGTGAGAAAATACTATTCAATTCACTCATGTTGGTGAGATTGAATTGAATATGCACGCGGTTTTCGTGGCTATCTTCCAGATTATTCAAATCCTGAATAACACGCTTGTATAATTCTAATCCTTGAAAGGCTTCATCTACAGTCATGGTTGAGAAATAAGCTTCACCATCCTCTCCTAACGTATAGACAAGTTCTATGATCTCAGAGCTCAACTCTTTGGCAATTGATTTAAACGGATAGTTGCTGTTTAACTTGGATAACGCAGAAATCAAGGGCTTATTGACATTAAGCTGATTTCGAAAGGTCAATTTATTATCGTATGCCAGAGGATCAAGTAAGTGTAAAAGATTAAACAGATTGTCCTCATTGATCATGATTGGCGTCGCAGTAAGCATCACAACCGACTTAGATACGGCCACCAACTGTTCAACGCCTTTATACAATTGGGTATTGGAATTCCTTAATCGGTGGGCCTCATCAAACAATACAAAGTCGAACTCTATCAGACGATCCTCCAAGATTTTTAGAAGGGACTTATTGACACCCTCTTCCCTTTTCTTTTGAACTTTCTCGTAGTTAATAATACCCATAACCGATCCATTTCGGTGCTGTAAGTCATTAATTAACTCTTGTTTATTCTCGTAGATTTTGTAATGCAGATTGAACTTCTTTTTGAGTTCTTCATGCCACTTTCGTTGTAGTGAGTTTGGACAAACTATAAGCGAATTTCGCTGTAGTTCATGTCGAGCACGAAGCTCGAGCATTATGTGACCGGCTTCGATGGTTTTACCCAAACCGACCTCGTCTGCAATTAAAATCCTTCGATTGTCTGAATTTAAAAACTTAAGCAATGGCTTAAACTGATAAGCTTTAAATAATGTGTTTGATGCTTTTAATGTGGAAATGGAACTATTACTAGTGTTTTCAATTTTGTGGCTGGTATTGATTTGAGAAAAGTCTGACCGTACGCCATAGAGCCCTTTCATCACCCGTTCAAACGGATCCGTCAACTCAAAATCCGCTATGAGATTACCGGCAGAAAACTGCCCTACACTACCATTGATGACTACATCATACATCTGCCTCCCGCGCATCGGCGGATGAACCTTGATAATGATCCCCCTCTCTTTAGAGGTCACGTAAATCACTTTATCACCAATACTGAAACTCATAGGTCTATGCAAAATACGTCCAAATTGTACCTCCTCTTGCGCGCGTAATTCACATTCAAGCGACACCATCTGCTACGCGTTATACGACATCATATAGTCGTTCGCTCACTTGGCAGCTATTGACATTTTGAGTCCCGATAGATATTTTAACTCGGCCCCAATGACACTGTCGACGTGTTTATTGCGTTAAACCTCTTCTGAATCACCTTTAAGAAAATTAAAATGGGGGCCGCGGCCCCCTTTGTTTTTAACTCCGTATCCACTATATCACATGGGTTTCACGGCTTTGCTCCCTTCAATATTTACATGTTAATCAACTAATTGGTAAGACCAGAGCTATTCTGCAGAATGGCTAGTGAAGCAATTTTGAAATTGTCAAATTAATAATATTGATAAGCGGCACGACATTTTTAATCAACTCAACGTCTGATGGATTCATAAATGATTTTTTTCCATGAAAAAGATTATTGCGAATTATACAAGCGACAATTAAGAAACTTTCAAGTTCTTTATCTGAGCTGTGTTGATTCTTCCATAACTGTGCAAGGTAATTGCCATGTTCACCGCTAAAGTCAAGAACGCAGTGCTCGCGGGCCGACCCTTTCCTTTTAGCCAAAAACAATTTGAACGCTGAAACCTCAGAACTTTGGAATTTGACTTGAATTTCTTCGAAGTCAGTTTGACACCTCCTTTGAAATTCCTGAATCAATTCCCGATCGCCTTGGAATGATTTATTCAGCCCCGAATAGGACAATAAATCGGTCATACCGATAATCATAGCTAACCAATGGTATATAAACCCCTCAAAGGCTTCGTCATCAGATTTTTGTTGAGCTTTATCAAAAAAGTCAAAAAAATACTTTGCTCTACTTAATAAGTCAGAATTCATTTTTGAGAATCGTCAATTGGGGGGAATTCATCGTTGGCAATCCACTTTTCTGCCCAGCCAACCATGTAAATCATGGTTTCGTGAATTGTCATTTCAAATTTTAGGCACTCTAAAAAGACATCTCCAATCTGCCCATAGAATTCATACTTATTTTCAGCATCGACTGAATCTTGAAAAACGGACTTAAGCTGATACACCAACCAAGAAAGCGACTGAGCGTTCGGATGATAAACAACGATGTCGCTCTCGTGAAAAGTTCGATTGGCCACATCCGTTACTATAAGTCCGGCCCCAGCAAATTCTATGTGCACCTTGGGATACTTATGCTTAAATATCTTTTCACGTACAAGTTTCAGTTGCTCTATTTTATTCACAGCTTAAGATGGATTTGTTGAATTCGATTAATGAAAGTAATCATTCAGTCATTATCTGCAATGACTTGGAAACTCTTTTAACATAAATTAATTTACCTAACCTAGTAATGCTGACTTTGGAGTTTTCCAAACAAGAAAGCCTATGGCCCTCGAGGTGATTGTAATACTCCACAAAATTAAAAAGGGGCCAAGGCCCCCGTTGTTTTTAACTCCGTATCCACAATATGTCATAGTTTTCATGGCTTTGCTCCCTTCAATTCTGACTGATTAATCAACAAGAGCCGCAAGTGCGATATAACGGCCTTTACCATAAGCACCGTTGTGCTGTTCGACAAGTTGAGCTGCTAGATCATCGGGCAATCCATGCACCACGACTTGCTCCACTCCCATTCTGCCCGTGATTTCTTGATTTATGGCGTTGATAAGGTCCATGGCAAAGTCTGGGCGATAGGTCCCGAAAGTCACATCGATGTGCAGAGAGTGCGGGCGTTCCTCTAAAATAGCCCTCAGTTTATAGAAGTAGCCCAGCTTACAAGACGCGCGTGTTAAAATTCGCTCCATTGCATTTTCATCCTCAGGAACAACATAAAGATCGGGGTCGCGTAGGTAGAGAAACATAGTTCGCACATAGGTGGGCGCTGGGAACGCCAAGCACACTGGGTAGTTTTCATACGATCCGACGTTGGCGTGCATGCGAGGCAGAGGTATGGGTTGTTGGGTTAAGAAGATTCGCGGACGCTTTTGATAGTGCTCGTCGGCGATTGCATACTCTGGATTCTGTCCTTTATGAATGCGCGAAATATCAAAGACTTTATCGAGTCCGCGATCCACGATCTCCTTAATAAAGCCTCCGCGGCACATAAAGTCTATATAATTGGAAGTATAGCGTCGGGCATGCTCTTCAGCTTGTTCCAAAACTTCTTCGTCGGTGAGGTTTGACCATTGACTCATAATATTATTTTTTTAGTGGTTAAAGGGTACGGGTTAAGGGATGCTGAGGTATCCCAGCGCGAATAGGG
>CAMBFY010000034.1 GCA_945865415.1 Sphingobacterium thalpophilum | reverse complement strand
ATGCTGGCTTACTGGGTTCAATTGATGCGAACCGCGGTGATTATCAGAACGGCTGGGATACCGACCAGTTTCCAAATAATATCAATGAACTGACTGAAGCGATGCTGGTGATCATTGAAGCCGGAGGTTTTGGCGGCGGTGGTATTAATTTTGATGCCAAGATCCGCAGAAACTCCACTGATCCTGCTGATTTGTTTTATGCACATATTGGTGGTATGGACACTTTCGCCCGTGCCCTGATTGCAGCTGATAATATTTTAAAACACTCAGATTATATAAAGATCCGCCAGGATCGTTATGCCTCATTTGATTCAGGCAAAGGCAAAGATTTTGAAGTAGGAAAGCTGAATCTGGAAGATCTGAGAAACCTGGCCGTTGAAATGGGTGAGCCTGAGGTTAGAAGTGGAAAGCAGGAATATCTGGAGAATCTGGTGAACAGGTATATTTAAATAAGGCTAAATTGTCAAAATGAGCCAGATTCCTTTCCAAACCATCAACTGGTCAGCTATTGAGAAAACCGAACACAATGGCGAAAGTGGAACGTCTTATTGGCAAACCATTCAGCTCCCCGGACTAAGGATTCGTTTGGTTGAATATTCAAAGGGTTATCTGGCTGACCATTGGTGTGAGAAAGGACACATTGTTCATTGCTTAGAGGGAGAGTTTGTCTCTGAGTTGGATTCCGGTGAGCGGTTTAAACTCGAAAAAGGGGGCACATATGTGGTTTCGGATCATTTAAGTTCACATCGTTCTGTGACTGAACACGGGGTTAAGTTGCTTATTGTTGATGGGGATTTTTTGAAGATTGATTAGCTCAAACAAAAAAATACTTAGGTTATTTTTTCTAATCCAATATTTTTATTGTTAGTGTGTATAATTTACAATAATGTACTAACTTTGTAATTACAGTATGAAATTATGGATATCTCTGTCATAGCTATTGGAAACTCTAAAGGAATTCGTTTATCGAAAACAATTTTGGAGAAATATAATATTTCGGATAAGGTAGAACTTATCCTGGAGCAGGATTATATGATATTAAAATCAAAAAAAGAACCAAGGTCAGGATGGGATAACGCATTTAAAAATATGTATGAAAGTGGAGACGATCAGCTTTTAATTCAGGACGTGTTTGAGGATGAAGATCTTGAAGAATGGACTTAAAGCAATACCAGATTGTATTGGTAAATCTTGATCCAACAATTGGAAGTGAAATGAAAAAGACACGGCCATGTGTTATTATTTCCCCGAATGAGATGAACAGATATTTGAATACAATCGTTTTAGCTCCAATGACCAGCATTTTGAAAAATTACCCAACCCGTGTAGAAGTATGGCATGAAAATAAAAATGGCGCAATAGTTTTAGATCAGATCAGAACTGTAGACAGGCAAAGAATTATAAAAGTTCTAGGAAGTCTAACCAAAGAAGAGATCCTGAAGGTTAAGGAGGTAATAAGAGAAGCATTTGTTGATTAATTCAAGACAGATATTTTTTGAATAATAAGTCCCTTGAGCACCCTAAACCTCATTCATAACACCTCATTAATCTTTCTCGATAAGATCAGCGCCACTTTGCCTGGTAAGATTTATGCCAAGGCAGAACATTTGCAGCCGGGCGGAAGTGTCAAAGACCGGGCGGCTTATCAGATAATTCTGGATGCCTATGAAAATGGCAGTCTGAAAAGAGGACAAACGGTCGTGGAAATGACCAGTGGGAATATGGGTGCCGGACTGGCTTTGGTATGCAGGCAATTTGGCAATCCATTTGTAGCGGTGATGTCGGAAGGGAACAGTCAGGAACGCAGAAGGATTCTAAATGCTTTTGGTGCAGAGATCATACTCACCAAACAAGTTGACGGAAGCCTCGGTATGGTCACCGGTGCAGATATTGCCCTGGCTGTTGATGTTGCAAAGGATATTGCTCAGAATAGGAATGCATTCTATGCAGATCAGTTCAATAATCCATCCTGTATTAAGGCACATTTTAATCATACCGGACCGGAAATTCTCCGGAATCTGCCCGAAGCTGATGTGTTTATTGCATCTGTTGGTAGTGGTGGAACCTTCATTGGCACTTCTAAATACCTGAAATCGGTTAATCCAACTATCAAATGCATAGCTGTGGAACCGGAGAATTCATCCATCCTGAAAACAGGGAAAGTGGATAATCCAAAGCATATTATTCAGGGTACTGCTTATGGCTTGATTCCGCCACATTGGGATGAAAGCCTGGTAGATGATTTTATTACTGCGAGTGATGAGGAGGTGAGAGATATGAAAAGGAGATTGTCCACAGATCAGGGTTTGTATGTGGGTTATTCGGCAGCTGCGAATGTAATTTCGGCTCAGAAATTTTTTCAGGATAGTGAAAAAGCATCGAATATTGTCACTATACTTTGTGATTCGGGATATAAATACGATTAAATAAATTCTATCGTTCTAGATAGCAAATCCAAAATATCTAAGTATTTGACATGCCATTCGGAACAGGTTGAACAGAAATTATTTTACACTGTCATTGCTAGGAGGCACGACGAAGCAATCTCCACTTTTTAATTCGAGATTGCTTCGTTGCACTCGCAATGACATTATCACTTATGACACACAACGGATTCAACTATGTCCCGTTCCATCCTCGATGCCAACTTCATAAACCAGCATTTCCTTTCCTGTTTCCGATAAGTAAGCATCGGTAACTTTTTTTACAAGATCATTTGCGGCTTTTGCCTTTACCAGATTTATCGTACAACCCCCAAAACCTCCTCCCATCATCCTCGCACCAAGAACATCAGGATTTTCTTTGACCAGATCAACAAGCAGATCGAGTTCAGCACAGCTAACTTCATATAGGTCTTTTAATCCCGTATGAGTTTCAAACATTCGTTTACCAAAGCTGATCAAATCATCTTTTTCAAGATCTTCACAACCATTTAAAAGCCGTTTGATCTCTGAAACTACATAGGTGCATCTTCTGTAAACAATTTCATCCACTGCTTTTATATAAGTGTCAAGCATCTTCTGGCTGGCATCGCGCAGGCTTTTTACTTCAGGATGGAATTTCCCAATGATGCTTACTCCTTTTTCGCATTGTTCCCTGCGCTCATTATAAGCTGAATCTGCAAGGGAATGCTTAACCCTCGTATCAAAGAGTAATATTTTGATATCTTTTAAATGAAAGGGCACATAAACGTATTCCAAACTCCGGCAGTCTAAACGGATAAGGTGCTCTTTCTTGCCAAAAACGCTTGCAAACTGATCCATGATACCACACTTTACCCCAACAAATTCATTTTCTGCCGCTTGTCCAATTCTAACCAAATCCATTTTTGCATAATTAAGTTGGAAAAGTTCATTTAATGCAAATCCCGTCGCACATGCTAAGGCAGCAGAAGAAGACAATCCGGCACCGGGAGGAATATCCCCGCCAAATACTAAATTAAAACCATGACTTAGCTTATGTGTTTTTTGAATTTGTTCAATTACGCCCAGGATATAATCAGGCCAGAGTTTTCCAGATCGAGCTATTTGATTTATTTCGCAACTGTAATCCTCATTGTAATCAAATGAGTGTATGCAAATGGTATGGTCTTCCCTTTTCTGAATACCCAGCCAGATTGCCTTATTAATTGCAGCCGGTAAAACGAAACCCATATTATAATCGAGGTGCTCACCAATCAGGTTAATTCTGCCCGGTGAACGAACAATCAGTGGATTCTGCCCAAATAATTCTATGAATTTATCTCGGATGCTTTTTGGGTAATCTGTAATTGGGGTATTCATTTTTTATTTTCTTATCAAAAATCATTCAACTGTCATGTTCAAATTCCTTCTACATTCAATAATACCAGAAATAATCCTTTAATAATTACTAATTTTAATAGATTAAAGTTTATAAGCAAATGAGATTTTTCAAATACACCGTATTTTGTTTAATGCTGATGGTTTGTCCCTTGATGATTATTGCTCAGCAGCCTTCTTTTACCATAAATGGGACGGTCTCTGGTCTGCAAATCAATACCTTGTATTTTACAGAAAGTTCTTTTTTTAATAATGTTAAGCCAAAGGTTCAAAAACTAGTAATTAGTGATGGCAAATTTAGTATTATGGGAGCTTTTACCGAGCCTGTTCCTGTTTTTCTTTCAACAGAACCCGACTACAAAAAAAATCCTGCAATGGCCAAGCAATTTATACTTGATCAGGGTGAGATCTCTGTTACGATCAAGGGGGGACTTAATGATGTTGTAATCACCGGATCAATGGCACAGGATGATATGCAGCGCCTGAGCCTCGGACAAGAGCCCTTTTTT
The DNA here is from genome assembly GCA_945865415.1 of Sphingobacterium thalpophilum. Taxonomy (GTDB): domain Bacteria; phylum Bacteroidota; class Bacteroidia; order Sphingobacteriales; family Sphingobacteriaceae; genus Daejeonella; species Daejeonella thalpophilum_A. The sequence continues at coordinate 13,413 of CAMBFY010000034.1, read as the reverse complement.
GAAAAGTTGAACCTGATTAGTAAAGAGGCTGAACTAAAATCACAATCCGGGATTTCTCCGGATTCTATTGCCGCTCAGTACAGAATTCCTCTCCGGAATGTAAACAAGGGATTGGTTACATATCAAAGATCATTTGTAAAAGAAAATCCCAAAGCTTTCCCTTCTCTATTGCTGATTCCTAGTATTGCCGGCAGCACTTTTAATTTCTTTGAAGCAGACAGTCTCCTGAGTAGTTTGAGTTCAGTTATTCAAAATAGTTCGACAGCCAGGCTGGTAAAAGATTACATCGATTCTGAAAAGAAGACCTCAGTTGGTGCCATAGCTCCTGAATTTGCATTATCGGATACTTCTGGCAAAGCAATTCCACTTTCAAGCTTAAAAGGTAAACATGTCTTGCTTGATTTCTGGGCTGCATGGTGTGGTCCCTGCCGACAGGAAAATCCGAACGTGGTAAATGCATACCAGCAGTTTAAGGATAAAGGGTTTACTGTTTTTGGTGTTTCGCTCGACAGAGATAAAAAGAGCTGGCTTGCTGCAATCCGTGAGGATAATTTGAATTGGCAGCATGTATCCGACTTAAAATACTGGAGCAGTGAAGCAGCTGCACTTTATGGGGTGAGTAGCATTCCCAGAAATTTCCTGCTTGATCCTGATGGAAGAATTATTGCACGGGATCTTCGCGGCCCCGATCTCTTAGATAAATTGAATCAAATCTTTCCCACTAATAATTAGAATTTATCTGAAATTAAATTGATTTACATTAGATCAGCACCGATATCAGGCCGATAATATCTGCCATCAAAATAAATTCTGCCTGCATCAGCAGTTGCGTTCTGGACAGCGTCAAACAGATTGTCCTGGAGCGATGTAATTGCGATTACTCTGCCGCCACTTGATTTTATTATGCCATTTTCAAGCTCTGTACCAGCGTGATATGCAACAGAATTTCTCAAATTTTCTATTCCTGAGAGTGGCTTTCCTTTTAGATATTCCCCAGGATATCCACCTGAAACTATCATGACAGTTGCGGCATATTTGGGCGATATTTTTAGTTCTTTTTCAGAAAGGTTTTCATCAGCCACACCCATAAAAAGCTCAATAAGATCACTTTCAATTCTCGGAATTACGCTTTCGGTTTCTGGGTCCCCCATACGAACATTATACTCAATCACATAGGGCTCTTTGCCATCTGCAGAGCTTGTTGCCATCAGACCAATAAATATGAAACCTTTATAAGGGATATTATCTTTTTTTAAACCTTCAATCGTTGGAATGATAACCCGATCTTCTACTTTGCGCATGAATTTCGCATCAGCAAATGGTACTGGAGAAACCGAACCCATTCCGCCGGTATTTAATCCGGTATCACCTTCACCAATACGTTTATAATCCTTGGCTTCAGGCAGAATTTTATAAGATTTACCATCCGTTAAAACAAAAACAGAAAGTTCAATTCCTGTTAAAAACTCTTCAATCACCACCGTGCTGCTTGCTTCCCCGAATTTTGCATCTGCCAGCATTGCCTTAAGTTCAGTTTTTGCATCATCCAGACTCTCGCATATCAGAACCCCTTTACCGGCAGCTAAACCATCAGCTTTTAAAACAATCGGTAGCTTCTGATTTTCAAGATATTTTAAGCCTTCATTTAAACTGTCTTTGGTGAATGATTTGAATGTTGCAGTCGGAATACCGTGTTTAATCATAAACTGCTTCGAAAAATCCTTGCTGCCTTCAAGCTGAGCACCTTCTTTCTGCGGACCGATCACCGGAATATGCGATAGATCGTTTCGTTTCAGAAAATAATCATGAATTCCTTTTACTAAAGGTTCTTCAGGACCCACCACAAGCATTTGAACATTGTTTTTCAAAACAAAAGTGGCTATTCCTTCGAAATCCAATAATTTCAAATTTATATTCTTACCATAGGCTAAGGTTCCCGCGTTTCCGGGTGCAATGTAAAGCTGTGATAAATGCTGACTTTCTGCCATTTTAGAAGCGAAAGCACATTCGCGACCACCCGAACCAAGTAAGAGGATATTCATGATATAAAGATAGGGCGAATTAGCAAATGAACAAATGTAAATGAGCCACACAAATCGAAAAATCATGCTGGATTCAGTAATTTAAATACTAATTTAAACTGATGAAATTCCTGTTAGTGAAATGATTACCGCTAAACCAGGAATCTAATTGAGGAATGATTCGGAAAGCATATTTCTTTAATATTATAACTACAAATAAATGAATAGAGTTTCAAGATTTGTACATCCTGGACTGATAGCTATTTTGATGCTATTTTACTCCTATACGAATGTTAAAAGTCCGGATGCAGGAAATCAGGACTCAATACCCAAATTCTATACCGAGGAAGATTTTCAGATTGTTCCAAAGATTGATGCACATATGCATATTCAGAACTATGCAGATACGGTTTTCATAAATCAGGCTCAGCACGATAATTTTCGTATCCTCAATTTGAATGTTTTCAAATCAGGCGGTAAGCCAGTTGAAGAACAACAGAAGTTTTCAGTGGAAATGGTGCAGGCCTTTCCTGGGCGAAATGCCTGGGTTACTGCTTTTTCGCTTGATAACTTTAATAAAGAGGGATGGCAGGATGAGGCGATCAGTTATATTAAAAAATCAGTTGAAAATGGTGCAGTCGGAGTAAAAGTATGGAAGAATATTGGCTTCTTTTTGAAGGATGAAAATAGTAAGCTGGTTATGATCGACCATCCTCGTTTTGATCCAATACTTGATTACCTGGCTAAGAACCATATCCCATTAATTGGACATCTCGGTGAACATAGAAACTCCTGGTTGCCTTTAGAAAAAATGACCGTAAATGGGAATCGGGATTATGCTCGTGCCCATCCCGAAGAACATATGTATTTACATCCCGAACGTCCATCTTACGAAGATTATATTAATGCAAGAGACCGGATGCTTGAGAAACACCCTGATCTGGTATTTATTGGGGCACATTTGGGCAGTTTGGAATGGAGTGTTGATGAACTGGCAAGAAGGCTGGATAAATTTCCTAACATGAGTGTTGATATGGCCGAAAGGGTTTCGCATTTACAATATCAGTCATTGAGCGAATGGCAAAAAGTGCGCGATTTTTTTATCAAGTATCAGGACAGACTTATTTATGGTACCGATTTAAGAAGTTCTGCGATGGATATAGTTAATAAAGGCATAAAAGATCCTGAGGGAATAAAAAAGCATGCTCATGAGGTTTGGATGCGCCACTGGAAATTTTTCACCGATGATCAGATGATGCGTGTCCCTAAAGTTGAAGGAGAATTTAAAGGACTAAAACTGCCCCGGGAAGTTGTCGACAAAATATACCGGACAAATGCTGAAAAGTTATTTCCGGTGTTTGTGAAATAACAGGATAGTCCGGTATCATCATAAAGTAGTAGAATTTAAGATAAATAATCATATGAATGACTAATATTTCTTTGTTTCATCTGTTCAAGCATTGAAAATCAACATTTAAAAAAACAGCACACTATCATGAAAAATAATCGCAGAGAATTTTTAAAACTTACCGGTATGACCGGGCTTACCGTAGTAGGTACAGGAGTATTGAATAGTATCGCTTCAGAGTCTGAAATGAATGGCAGAGCAATGCCGGAACAGTCAGCTCGTGTACAGCATTTTAATATGTCAGGTTATGCAGCACCAAAGCTGGATGTTGTTAGGATTGGATTTATTGGTTTGGGTAATAGAGGACCGGCGCATCTGGGCCAGGTAAGTATTCTGGAAGGGGTCGATATAAAAGCTTTATGTGATCTGCGACAAGACAGATTAGATTCAGCAAAAAAGAGAATCGAAAAGACCAATTTCAAACCCGACACCTATACCGGCAAAGAGGACTGGAAAAAGGTCTGTGAACGTAAAGACATCGACCTGATTTTTATTGCTACCCCCTGGGAATTGCATACTCCTATGGCTGTTTATGCTATGAATCAGGGTAAACATGTATGTATCGAAGTACCTGCCGCAAAAACAGTGGAAGAGTGCTGGCAATTGGTTGAAACGTCAGAGAGAACCAAAATGCATTGTATGATGATGGAGAATGCCTGTTATGGATTTTATGAGCTTTTGATGTTAAATCTTGCCAGAGAGGGCTTTTTTGGAGAGATCATACACGGTGAGGGTGCTTATATTCATCATTTGCTTTATGGGCATTTTTCAAAAGATAAATATTATGATCAATGGCGTTTAAAGGAAAATATCGGTAGGAATGGTAATTTGTATCCAACGCATGGACTGGGTCCGATTGCTCAGGTAATGAATATCAACCGGGGAGATAAATTCGAGTTTCTGGTTTCAGTTTCAGGGAATGATTTTATGATGAATGATTTAGCCAAAAAAATGGCAGCTAAGGATGATTTTTACAAGCAATATGTCGATAAGCCTTTCAGAGGCAGTATGAATACCACCACCATACGCACCAGTATGGGCCGCACTATTATGCTGCAACATGATGTTACTTCACCACGCCCCAAATCTGACGGATTGGTAATAAGTGGAACCAAGGCTACTGCAATCCAGTTCCCTGTTGAAAAAATTTCTGTCGCCCGTGAAGCCACTCCTGAGACCTGGCGAGGATCTGATGCTCAAACCTGGATTTCGGATGATGAATTCAAGGCCTTACAAAAGAAGTATGAGCCCAATATTGTTAAAAAGTTGGGTGAAATTGCAAAGCAGGTGGGGGCTCATGGTGGCGGTGATTTTTTAATGGATTGGCGTACAATCGATTGTCTCCGGAATGGTTTGCCTCTAGATCAGGATGTGTATGATGCGGCATTGTGGAGCGCAATCGGCCCATTAACCGAATTGTCAGTAGCAAATCAAATGACTGTAAAGATCCCTGATTTTACTGCCGGTTCCTGGAAAAAGAACAAGCCAATGGATATTGCAATAGCGAATGGTGGAAATACCAGGGTAATCAGGTAATAAAATAAATTATACTTCTCCCCCTGCTGGTGAGTGCGCGCCGCGCGTTCCGGTATTATAATTTAGCATACGCGACACGCGTTCGCCAGCAGGGGGCTGCCCGTCACGATGAAAAACAGCTCCAGGTTAAATAAACCTTGCCGGAGGATTATCTTCCGGCTATTCGTAGTTTGAAATAAAACGTGATTTCTTGCCGGAAATACTCCGGAGGAAAGGACTGAACTAGCCTATAACATAGAGGTATTGGTTTCAAAAATCAATTATTATAACTCCAAAGCCTTATCAGAAAATTTTCACCATATTTTTTCCCTTTGATCGGTGTTCTTACCACACTAGAGACGATCATATCATTATTTAGTGATTACACCAACCACATCGGAAAATCTTTATGAAGAATTGTGAAGCCCACTTTTCTCATTAATAATCGTAATTTTATCCCTTGAATTATGCCAATGTGACTATGCAAACCTAATGGTGTAATTCTTGTACAAATTAAATTTTAATATTTCACATACAAATGTTAGGACTTTTAAGTAAACTTTTCGGTAGCAAATCAAACCGTGACATAAAATTAATTCAGCCATTGGTTGAAAAGACAAAAGAAGAATTTGCAAAATTATCTTTAGTAAGCAATGACGAATTAAGACAGAAAACCCTCGATTTTAAAATTCGAATTCAAGAATTTCTTGCCGAAATTGACGTCGAAATTGCCGAAGTAAAGGCTAAAGCTGAGTCTGAAGATCTTCCAATGAACGAGAAAACTGAATTATATGATCAACTGGATAAACTTCAAAAGGATCGTGATGCAGAACTTGAACAAGTTTTGATGGAAATTTTGCCGGAAGCTTTTGCGGTGATGAAAGACACCGCTCGTCGTTTTACTGAAAATAAAACAATAGAGGTAACTGCAACGCAGGCCGATCGTGAACTGGCTGCCCGTAAGAAGAATGTCATTATTCAGGGTGATAAGGCTATGCACCATAATACCTGGCTTGCCGCCGGGACTGAAGTGACCTGGAACATGATTCATTATGATGTTCAGCTGATTGGGGGTATTGTACTTCATCAGGGTAAAATTGCCGAAATGGCAACCGGAGAGGGTAAAACCCTTGTCGGCACCTTGCCTGCCTACCTAAATGCATTATCCGGACAAGGTGTTCATATCGTAACAGTGAATGATTATTTGGCACGACGTGACTCTGAATGGAACGGTCCACTATTCGAATTTCACGGATTAACCGTTGATTGCATTGATAAACACCAACCAAATTCTGAAGAACGTCGCAAAGCTTATCTTGCTGATATCACTTTCGGTACCAATAACGAATTTGGCTTTGATTATCTGCGTGACAATATGACACTGAATCCTGAAAGTCTGGTTCAGCGTAAACTCCATTTTGCAATGGTTGATGAGGTGGACTCGGTATTGATCGATGATGCCAGAACACCATTAATAATTTCAGGACCGATTCCAAGAGGAGATGAGCATGAGTTCTATGAATTGAAACCCCGTATTGAACGACTGGTAACGGCTCAGAAAAATTTCATTAACGGTGTACTCAACGAAGCCAAAAAACTGATTAATGAAGGTAATGCTGGTCCGACAGAAGGTGGTTTAGCCCTATTAAGAGCCCACCGTGGTCTACCAAAGAGTAAAGCCTTGATCAAATTTCTGAGTGAGCCTGGTATGAAGCAGGTCCTGACCAAATCAGAGAATTATCATATGGAAAATCAGAACAAAGAGATGCCAAAAGCAGATGCCGAGCTTTTCTTTGTGATAGATGAAAAAAATAATCAGGTTGAATTGACCGAAAAGGGTATTGAGTTGATCACCGCTTCAGGTGAAGATCAAAGCTTTTTTGTGATGCCGGATGTGGGTACTGAGATTGCAGATCTTGAAAAATCTGCACTTTCTACCGAAGAAAAAATTGAGAAAAAGGATGCATTGATGCGCGATTTTTCAATAAAATCTGAGCGTATACATTCTGTAAATCAATTGCTTAAGGCATACACTCTCTTTGAGATTGATGTTGAATATATTGTTGATGAGGGAAAAATCAAACTGGTTGATGAGCAGACCGGTCGTATTATGGACGGCCGTCGATATTCTGACGGATTACACCAGGCAATTGAGGCTAAAGAAAATGTAAAGGTTGAGGATGCTACTCAAACCTATGCAACCATCACCCTGCAGAATTTCTTTAGGATGTATCATAAATTATGTGGTATGACCGGAACTGCAGTAACAGAGGCTGGTGAGCTTTGGCAGATCTATAAATTGGATGTTGTTGAAATTCCAACCAATGTAACTGCTCAGCGTAAGGATCATGAAGACATGGTTTACCGTACCGTTCGTGAAAAATACAATGCAGTTGCCGATGAAATTACAAGACTAACTGTGGCGGGGCGGCCGGTATTAGTGGGTACAACTTCAGTTGAGATCTCCGAATTACTGAGCAGGATGCTTAAGTTAAGAGGTATAAAGCATAATGTTTTGAACGCGAAACTTCACCAGAAGGAAGCAGATATTGTGGCAGAAGCCGGACAGGCAAGCACAGTTACCATAGCAACCAATATGGCGGGTCGTGGTACTGATATCAAGCTTGGCCTTGGTGTAAGAGATGCCGGCGGTTTGGCGATTGTGGGAACTGAAAGGCATGAATCACGTCGTGTCGATAGACAGTTGCGTGGTCGTGCGGGACGTCAGGGAGATCCGGGTTCGAGCCAATTCTTTGTATCTCTGGAAGATAACCTGATGCGTTTATTTGGTTCTGAGCGGATATCCAATATCATGGTCAGAATGGGAATTGAAGAAGGCGAAGTTATTCAGCATTCAATGATCACTAAATCCATTGAGCGTGCGCAGCGTAAGGTTGAGGAAAATAACTTCGGCGTTCGTAAGCGGTTACTGGAATATGATGACGTAATGAACTCACAACGTTCGGTTGTTTACGCTAAACGTAAGAACGCATTGTTTGGCGAACGCCTGGATGTTGATCTGAACAATACCATTTTTGATGTGGTTGAGGATGTTGTTTCAGAGTACAAGGATCAGGGTAATTTTGAAGGGTTCCAAATGGAGGTTATCCGTATTTTCTCTGTTGATCCTGAGCTTACTGAAAAGCAATTTGCGGCAAGTAATACTCATACCCTTACAGATGAAGTTTTTGAAAAGATCAATGAATTCTACAATCGTAAGCTTGAAGCCATTGCAAACCAAACGCTCCCTGTTTTGAGGGATGTTTTAAAAGAGCGTGGTGCTCAGATTGAGAATATTGTGGTTCCATTCTCCGATGGTATACGTTCAGTTCAGGTAGCTACAAACCTTAAAAAAGCCGTTGAAAGTAAGGGTTATGAGGTATTTAAGGCCTTCGAAAAGAGTGTTGTACTAGCCCTGATCGATGATGCCTGGAAAGAGCATCTTCGCGAGATGGATGAATTGAAACAATCCGTACAGAATGCTGTTTATGAGCAGAAAGATCCTTTAATTGTTTACAAAATGGAGGCATTCAGTATGTTCAAACAGATGCTTGCTAATGTTAATAAAGATATCGTCAGCTTTCTTTTCAAAGGTAATATTCCTTCACAGGATCCTAATCAGGTACGTGAGGCTCGTCCTCAACCACGTCAGGATTTGAGTAAATTGAAGGTGTCAAAACCTGAACTTAATCAGTCGTCGGGGGGAATTCCGGTTGATGATACCAGAGAATTACAAAAGACTCAGCCAATCAGGGTGGAGCAAAAGATAGGCAGGAATGATCCTTGTCCTTGTGGAAGCGGCAAAAAATACAAAAACTGTCATGGAGTAGGAACAGATTAAAGGAATGCATTGGAAAGGACTTATTGGATTTATTCTTTTTATGTGTTTCCAACAGCTTTCAGCTCAGGAAACAGGCAAAGTTACAGTTACAAAAGACCCTCAAATTGACAGTCTGATTGCGCGCCGTTTGGAGTTGAATAGGGCGGGCCTTTCTGGCAACAATGTGACTTTATCTGGTTTCAGAGTGCAGATTTTTTCGGGTTTAGATCGGGCTTTAGCTTATTCAGAGCAGCAGAAGTTTAAAAACAGATATCCGGCAATTGGCTCGTATGTTAGCTATACACAACCAAATTACAGATTAAGAGTCGGAGATTTTCGAACCCGGCTTGAGGCTGAGAAATTAATGAATGAACTAAAGATGTTTTATAATTCCATGTTCATATTTTCTGATATGATAATCCTTAAGTAATGTTAAAAGATAAGATTAGCCTTCTTGCAAAAGAGATTCACAGCAATGTAGTTGAGAATCGCCGGCATTTACATGCTCATCCAGAGCTTTCCTTTCATGAATACCAGACTTCAGCCTATGTCGCGCAGAAGCTGGATGAACTTGGAATCAAGTATCAGAAGATGGCAAATACTGGTTTAGTTGCCATTATTCAGGGAGATAAACCTTCTGATGGAGTGGTTGCTTTGCGTGCAGACATGGATGCTTTACCGATAGTTGAGGCAAATGAAGTGTCATATAAATCAAAGAATGCCGGTGTGATGCATGCCTGCGGACATGATGCACATACTTCGTCATTGCTTGGAACAGCTAAGATCCTTACCGAGCTAAAAAATGAATTCGGAGGAACTGTGAAACTAATCTTTCAACCTGCTGAAGAAAAATTACCTGGTGGTGCTAACATGATGATTAAGGAAGGAGTTCTTGAAAATCCGAAACCAGATGCGGTAATTGGTCAGCATGTTATGCCTTTAATTGAAACCGGACAAGTGGGTTTCCGTTCAGGTAAATACATGGCATCAACCGACGAAATTTATGTTACTGTTTATGGAAAAGGTGGTCATGGTGCGCAACCACAGCAAAATATTGATCCTGTTCTGATTACTTCCCACATTATTATTGCGCTTCAGCAAATTATTAGTCGGGTAGCAGATCCTAAAACACCATCTGTGCTTTCCTTCGGTAAGGTTATTGCCAATGGTGCAACAAATGTAATCCCAAATGAGGTATATCTCGAAGGTACATTCCGTACAATGGATGAAGACTGGCGAGCCAGAGCTCATGAGAAAATGAAGAAAATGGCCGAAGGCATAGCCGAAGCAATGGGTGGTAGCTGCGATTTTAATATTGTTCGCGGATATCCTTTTCTCATTAATGAAGAAAAGCTAACCGCTGAGGTACGGGCCCATGCAGAAGACTATTTGGGAAAAGAAAACGTTTTAGACCTTGATATCTGGATGGCTGCAGAAGATTTTGCGTATTATTCACAAGTTTCTGATGCATGTTTCTACAGACTGGGTACAGGTAATAAAGAGCGCGGCATTACTTCATCTGTACATACTCCAACATTTGATGTGGACGAAGAATCGCTCAAGTTAAGTACCGGACTCATGGCATACATTGCCCTTAAGCAGTTGGGTAATTAATAACATATACCTCTAGGAGTAGGTATATGGCTTTTTGAAATTTATATGAAGAAAATATTTTTTATTCTTAGCCTTTTGAGCATTTGTAGTTTTGGTTTGGCTCAGAAAATTCCTCGATTTAACCCTGATACGGTACTGACCGTTACCATCGATTCAGCAATCACTATTACCTCAACACGCCTTACAGCTGAGACTTTCATTAATGAGATTATTAATGATACCAGCTTTTATGCGGCCTTTCGTAATATGAAAAAATACAGCTTTACAGCTGAGAACCGAATTTTTACTTATAATAAAGAGAACTCGGTTGAAGGAAAGATCTATCGCAGAGTGTACCATAACAACACTGGCCCATATAAGATGGAAATCCTTCAGAAAAAGGATGACGGGAATGTTTACAAGCGAAATGGAAAATATTCTCTTTATACGGTAGAAATGTTCGACTACATTTTTATGAATGCCTATAATTCTGATTTCGTTCCTTCAGCACCAATTTCAGGGGCAAAGGGAGAAAGCAATGAATCCTATAAGGACAAGCTGAAAACCTTGATCTTTAGTCCGGGTAGGCCAATTAAAGGTGTTCCTTTCATTGGCAATAAAACTCAGATTTTCACATCAAATATGAGGCAGTATTACGATTATACCTTTTACCGGGGGACTTACCTTGATACAATACCGGTATATCGTTTTAAAGTGGCCCTTAAGCCAGATTTATCTTCCTGGACCGCAGGAGGAATGATGATCAAGGAGCTGGTCACCATTTTCGATATGCGTAATTTTCAGATTCTGGGACGTTATGTAGATATGAAATATGGAAATCTGGCTTTTGATTTTGATGTTCAAATGAATATTGAACTGGGTTATTTTGGGGAAGATAAGACCTTACTGCCAACCAAAATCAGTTATCAGGGAAATTGGGATATACCCTTTAAAAGGGAAGAACGGGCTAGTTTTTTGATCCTGCATAAAGGGTATAAATGATTTGTTGATAGTCAAATCAACATTGTTTTTACTGTGTAGCTGTAATAAATTTCAGGGCACTCCAATTTCTTGAAGCCTCAGCACATTACTCCCTAATTTCTTCCTCAAATTAAGCTCTTGTTTATTTTCCAAAATTTGTATCTTGCGCCCTCTTTTAAAATTATATTAGAAAAAATACGGATATGGGAATAATGAGTTTTTTGCGGAACCGTGCAGGGATAATCATCGTTGGGGCTATTGGTTTTGCAATTGTTGCATTTTTAGTAAGCGACGCAGTACAGATGGGCGGATCGTTTATGCAAGGGAATCAGACTGAAGTTGGGGAAGTTGATGGAAAGGCCATTTCTATTCTGGAATTCAACCAAAAGGTAGAGCAGAATACAAACAATTTCAAACAACAGATGGGCCAGAGTAATCTGGATCCTCAAATGACCTCTTACATTATCGAAAACACTTGGAATCAGTCGATTTCGCAGATTTTATTGGCCAAGGAAATGAATAGTTTGGGTCTGCAGATAAGTAAGAACGAGTTAAATGATCTTGTATCCGGAAAGAATCCTGATCCTCAAATTATTCAGAATTTTGGAGATCCAAAAACCGGACAGCTCAACAGAATGCAGCTAAATGCTTTTCTTGAAAATGTTAAATCTCAGCCAGCATCTAGTCCGGTCAGTCAGCAATGGACAGCCTTTTTATTAAATATCCGCGAAAACAAACTGACGCAGAAATATAACAATCTTGTTAAAAACAGTCTTTATGTTACCTCACTTGAGGCAAGAGAAGATTATGATCAGCGAAATAAACTGGCCAATTTTAATTTTGTAAATCTCGAATATAGTTCTGTACCGGATAATCAGGTTAAGATCACTGATCAGGATTATTCTGACTACTACAATGAAAATAAACACAGATTTAAGAACCCATTAGAGAAGCGTTCATTTGAATACATCGTTTTTGATGCTAACCCTTCAAAAGCTGATTCTGCGGATATTAGGACAATGGTTGCAAGAACTGCGGCTGAGTTCAGAGCAGCTACAAATGATTCATTATTTGTGGGTATCAATGCTGAGACCAAAGCACCAATATCATATCTACGCAAAGGCCAATTAGATCCTGCACTTGATTCAGCAGTGTTCAGTTCATCAAATGGAGCATTCATCGGACCATTATACTCCCAAGGTGTTTATAAAATGGCAAAAGTTCTGGATATCAAAGTTGGACCTGATTCTGTAAAGGCGAGTCATATCCTTCTTAATCCTGCAACTGAAGGTGGAATTGATAAAGCAAAAGCTAAAGCAGATTCAATCAGGGGCTTAATTGCTAATGGAGCTAGTTTCATAGAACTTGCAGCTAAGTATGGTACAGATGCATCCAAAGATTCAGGTGGTGATCTAGGTACTTTTGGTAGAGGAGCAATGGTACCTGCGTTTGAAGAGGCTGTTTTTAATGGTAAAACCGGAGATCTGAAAGTAATTACAACCCAATTTGGAGTTCACGTCATTAAAATTAATAACCAAATAGGTTCGTCCAGGGTAGCTAAAGTTGCTATTGTAGATAAGTCCTTTGCAGCAAGTAATAAAACCCAACAAGCAGCCTATACAAAAGCAACAGGCTTTCTGACTGTTGCTAAAAATGCAGAAACTTTTGATTCGGAATCAAAAAAAGCAGCATATGTTAAATTGTTTGCTGATAATGTAACTGCAACACAATCGAGTATACCGGGTTTAGATAGTCCGCGTGAATTGGTAAGATGGGCTTTTGGTGCTGATAAAGGGGACGTTTCAAATCAGGTATTTGAAATGGGTAATAAGTTTGTGGTTGCAAAACTAATCGATGTTTTTAAAGAAGGAACACTACCTCTTGATCAGGTTAAGAAGGATATAGCGCCAATGGTTACCAAGCGGGTTAAGGCGCGTATGCTTATTGAAAAAATGCAAAATGCGTTAACTGGAGCTAAGTCAATAGATCAGGTTGCTCAGAAAGTCGGCAGAGCGGTAACACCAGTTCAGAATATTGTATTTGCTAACCCTGTAATTCCTGGACTTTCACAGGAA
>CAMBFY010000033.1 GCA_945865415.1 Sphingobacterium thalpophilum | reverse complement strand
TAACTCCTTTATACCCGTAACAAACTTTCCCTTATGCACCCAATTACAGCGGTATTGGCGAAATTTTGTTTCGTTTTTGGTATAGTTCAATATACCGTTTTTATTTCTTACAAATCGTCAAAGGGACTCTTAATTTGTTGTAAGCTTTTTGTGCTAACATGAGTGTATATTTCGGTTGTTTTGCTGCTATTGTGTCCTAATAACTCCTGTATATAGCGCAAATCGGTACCGCTTTCTAATAGATGAGTGGCATAGCTATGTCTGAGCCAGTGCAAGGTGACTGGTTTTGTCATACCGACTTTTTTTAATGCTTGTTTTAATATTAGTTGTAGGCTTCGTGCATCATAAGGCATACCGGTTGTTTGTCCCTCAAATAAATAGATTTGTGGTTTATACATTTTGTAATATTCCCGGAGCATTGCTAATATTTTAGGGCTCAAGGGTACAATCCTGTCTTTTTTACCTTTTGCATTTTTTAGTAGAACAAGGTTTCTTTTTGAATCTATGTGAACAGGCTTTAGCGCTAATAATTCGCCACAGCGTAAGCCACAACTGTAAATCAGTGAAAGCATTGTTTTGTGTTTAAAATTTCTATGGGCTTCTAGAATAGCTTTTACTTCTTCCTTGCTTAACACGTTAGGCAATACCTTTTCGCGTTTTGGTCTGTGTATTTTAGCTGTCTCAATGGTGGTGTCTTTTATTATTTTAAAAAATAATTTAATGGCATTCACCACTTGGTTTTGGTAGGACGAAGAAAGATTGTTTTTTAAAATGTATTCGTTGTTATATCGTATAACATCATCATGAGTGATGTCTTTAATTGCTTTTGTATTGCAAAAAATCAGAAATGATTTTAAAGCTTCGCTATATGTTTTAAGCGTGCTTTCGCTGTAGCGTTTTGATCGTAGCCAATGCTTGAATTTTTCTATTTGAGCAATGCCTTCTGTAGATAGCAGGTAATTGGAGCCAGAGGCTATTTTAAAGCGTTTTCTATTTTCTTCAGTATCCGGAAGGTGCCAAACTTTGTTTTGCTGGCTCCATTGTGCACCTTCAATTTTTCTTATCCGGCTAATGAGTTCTTTGCTGTTTTCAAAATATACCGCAATTCGGTCAACGCTATGATGCTTGATCCGCTTGGCTTGCCATTTTTTAGTATTCATTGCTTTTCCATTTTTTTCACGATGAGTATTTCATTAGTACCTAAGAATAGAAAACCATATTCATAACAGAAAAAATAGGTGTTCCCATTTTGGGTTTGATGGAGATGGGTATGGTAATCAGGGTTAAAGCCATATTTCAGCAAATCGTCTTTTTTAATTCTGGTTTTATTTTCCGGACAGAGTTTGGATAGAATGGCATGGTTTTTACGAAGGATTGAATTTACCGGACGCATACTTGAGCGTATCCCGGCCTTCATCCGGTTATTGAAATTACTGCGACATTGATCATCGCAAAATTTTTTGTCGCTGCGCCCCCGTAGCACAGAACCGCAGTCTAAACATTCACGTTCCATAGGCTTGATGTTAAATCGTTGTTTAAATTTATTTACTATCCGATTAAATCGATTATAAACGTATGTATCCGTTTATTTTACGGTAACTAAACCCCATTCTCCTCAACTTTATTTTGTTCTTGCCGGGTGGCAGGTATGTTTAATCATAATCAATTGAGCAATGAGTAATTTAAGAAACAGTGTGCGTCTGATGGGATTTTTAGGAAATGAACCGGAAGTAAAATCCATCGGCGAGAAAAAGAAAGTGGCCAGGGTATCTATTGCCACAAACGACTCTTACAAAAATGATAAAGGAGAGAAAATTGAAGAAACACAATGGCATAATCTGGTGCTATGGGACCGCCTAGCGAACTTGGCGGAGAGCTACCTGCATAAGGGCTCCGAAATCTGCATCGAAGGCAAACTAAATAGCCGTTCCTACGTGGACAAGGAAGGAGCCAAACGCTATATTACCGAGGTGATTGTGCATGATGTGCAGATGTTGGGGAAAAAGGGAGCTAAGGCTGAAGATTAGATCCCTCCTGAGTCGGGATGACATGAACGTCCGGATAATAATAATGTTGGGATAACAATAGTCTTGGGTTAACATTTGTGTTGGGATAACAATAGTCTTGAGATAACAATAGTCTTGGGTCGGCAGCAGGTTGGGACGAAACCAGGTTGGAATGTCGATAGTTTCAGGTTCGTTATAGAATCGGGACAATGTATTTGTCTCAGGAACTTAGGATTTAAATGGCAGCATGATCTGGATGTCAATACGATCGGATTGATTAAGTAAGCAATTTAAGTCGGGATGGAGGAGAATATAGGGTTCTAACCAAGGATTTAAGGTTCTTTTTATTCTTGATTATAGTGTATTATTCCCATATGCGGATGAATTCGCAAATGAATTACTGGGTAAAAGGCCGGGAGTAGGAGATTGGGGCTCTTGCTTCTGGCTTCCAGTTTTCATCTTTGCAGCTGATTAGAAAGATGCAATTTTTCTGTAAATATGTTCAGGTCATTGAAATCTTCGGTTTTCAAATCTAATATAGGCTGTAATGCAATGCAGGAATTTGTAAAAGAGCTTAATGTGATTCGGGTGAAAATAATTTTAATACTCCGCTAATTAAGAAGATAGAAATAGTGTCATCATCAATAAAAAGGATTTTTTATTCTTATTTGTTCCAGCATTTTAGTGTTTTATTGTCATCATCATTGGAAAAAATAAGTTGAAACACAGTCCCATTCCCAGATTGACTGATGTATTGAATTTATCCATCATGGTTTTCTAAAGCATTTTAACAATTTTAAGTCTAAAACCTCCACCTCAATATGAGTATGCATTTTTTTTAGTTTTAAACTTCTTCATTAGATCAATACCTGAGTAATCTGGTAAAATAAGGGCGCTGATAATGAGATATGACAAAAATGAACTTGGTCATTCTGAACCTTCAATAATATTATTCGCTGTGCTAACAAAAAACCTTTTTGCTTAATCAGTTCCTGGATGTTTTCACGTGTTACCATCTGATCTTTTAACACTAAAATTTTGGATACTGATTTTTGTTGGGATTGATAAATAAATGATTGATCCTAATGCCTGCTAAAATGAATATTTGAATTTTAATGCAAATTTGGTTAAGGTATTAGATCCTTTTAATTTCAACTTTTTACAAATATTATATCGGTGATTCTCGACAGTTCTGGTGCTAATGCTTAAGTCTTGACTTATTTGAGATGAGGTCATATCTTTCCCGATCATTTTTAAGATTTTACTTTCCATGTTCGACAAATTTTTTATTTCCGATAATGATAAATGCTCTTCGTCTGAACTGAATGAAATTGAATCTTGAATTGTTTTATCAAAAGACTTATTTTCTTTTATTTGGGATAAACGCTCAATTCTTTTCTGTATTGAATTGAACAACTCTTCGAAAGTAAATGGCTTGATTATATAATCGTCTGCACCCGCCAACATCCCGCTTCTGAGGTCTGATTTATCCGCCCTCGCAGTCAGGAAAATAAATGGAACATGATCATACCGGACATCCTTTCTGATCTGCTTTAATAATTGTAATCCATTCATTACAGGCATAGAGACATCACAAATAATGATATCCGGATTAGTTCTTTTTAGTATAAAATCTGCCTCCAGCCCATTTTTAGACTGAATAACCATGAATTTTTTAAGTTCCAGAAATTGAGCAATCACTTCTCTTAACATTTGATCATCCTCAACCAATAAGACTTTAATTTTATTATGATTCATGTATTTTATAGATAAGGGAATTTCGCTTTAAAGGTTGAACCTTTATCCACAATGCTCTTGAATGATATGACACCATTGTGCATTTCTACAAATTTCTTTGCGATAACTAAACCAAGACCGGTTCCTTGTATATTTTCAACATTATTAGCTCTAAAAAATGAGTTGAATATATTTTTTTGCTGGTCTTTGGGGATTCCAATTCCATAATCTTTAACTTGAATTGTGAAAGAATTTTTTTCGTACTGAAGTTTCACTTCAGGCTCAGACTTGCCAATTGAATATTTTAACGCATTGCTAATTAAATTGATTAGAACCTGACTCATTAATAATTCATCAATTTTACTGTTACGCTTTATCCCGCTTCTATTGAAAATAATCCCACTGTAGTACAATGTATTGCCAAAATATTCACTTATGATATTCTGGATAAAATCTTCTATGTCAGTTTCCTTTTTGTTTAAATCAAATTTACCCAGATTTATGGTACCTACGGTTAATAGATTTGATAGGATAGTTGATAAGCGGGAAATCTGACACTCGATTTTTCCGATAAGTTTTTCAATTTTTTCTTTCGGAACCTCACCATTATTGATGAATAGCTTAATTAATTCTGCACTTGATTGTATACCAGCCAGTGGAGTTCTTATTTCGTGTGAAGCAATGCTTACAAACTGGCTTTTTAATTCATTTAACTCTTTCTCCTTCTGAAGGTTGTTTTTTATATTTTCTTCTGCCTGTTTTAATTGTGTAATGTCATTTTCAACTGAAATGAAATTGACTAATTCACCTTCTTCATTAAATATAGGTGTGATATTGATCTGCATCCAGTATTTCCGTCCTGTTTTACTGTATTTAAGGACCTCAGCAGAAAAGCCTTCTTTATTCTTTAAACGTTTGAAGTTCTTTTTTAACGCTTTTTTATCAGTTTCTGGTCCATGAAGTAAGCTTAGTTCTTTCCCTATGGCATCATCGAGTGTATAACCAGTTACATCAGTAAATGCTTTATTTACCCATTGTATCCTGATCTGTGAATCAGTGATAATAACAACACTGCGGGTGTTATCAGTCACTATAGCAGCTCTTTCAAGTCTAATTTTCTGGTTTCTTTCTTCAGTTTTATCTCTGCAAATGCAAATCAAGCCATTGTCCGCAAGACTTGTAAGGGTAATTTCCTGGAATATGGATTCCCCGTTTATTAGTTTCCCTCTGGTTTCGCCAGCCCAGCTTCCGTTTGCCATTATTTGAGGAAATATTTTATTCTTCAGGCGTTCTATTTCCGTATCCTCATACAACATCTCCCAGGAATTTCCCAGAAAATCTTTTTCGTCCTGATATCCAAACATTTTGATATGGGCCTTATTCACGTAAATATACTTGCCATTTTTATCTAACAGGCCTATCCCGTCCTTGGCGTCTTTTACGGCAAGGCTCATTTTGTCCAGATCAGCCTCCATATTCTTAACCGAAGTGATATCTAGACCATAACCCAGTACCCATTTTACTTGTCCATTCGAATCCAATACAGGTTGAAATATTCCCAAATGAAACTTAGTCCCCTCACTTGTCTCAAATCGTTCTTCAACTGAAGTTTGCTTTCCTGAAAGAAGCATTTTGTTGAAGGATATTCTTCTGTTGATAGCTATATGTATTGGCTTATTCCTGTAATTGCAATACTCAAAATCATCTTTACCCTTAAACCAATATTTCATGTGATCATCTTTGCATGCATTCTTGTTCAGGAAAAGGTACCGGTGGTTAAGATCCCACATCGCAATGTACGCAGGTATAGTGTCCAGGATATTTTCTTCCAGCCCATTGATATTATTCAAAGTGCCAAATAATGTATCTTTAACAATAGATTCAATTTTGATACATATCAAATCTGATTTTTTGTTTAAACCCATTGAAATGAGATTCAGGTTCATACTTCCTGAATCTTTTTCTGAAATGGAAATGCTGGAATTTGTTTTTTTGTTGAATAGTCCATTAAGCCATTTCTTCAGAATTTCAATCCCTTTTCTATGTATAAAAACATCATTGAAATCAAGATCACTTTCAGTAAAATAATCCTGGAGTTTAAGCTGCTGATCGAAGTTAGCAAATGCAATAAGATGTATTTTTTTTGAATTAGAACCAATTATTTGCTGATTGATTAAGTATGCTTTATAAGTCTTTAAGTTAGTGGGAGTATACTCAGTTACCACATTGTTTACTTTGCCTGTTGAATCGAATTCCGGGTAAAATTCTGCCTTCAAGAATTTTTTACGGCCATTTTGATGCGGGATGATATGACTCAGCGCCAGACCTGTGTTTCGAACTTTTTCAATACTTGACTTGAAGGTTTGAATATCTTCTTCGAGCAGATTCTCAACTAAAAGGTGATCTTTGAAGTTTTCGATTTCCATATTTGAGCCTGAGTATATCATTAATTAAATGATAGTTTTGAAAATCTATAATAGAGGATACAGCTTATCCTGACGCAATAATAAGTGAAAGATAGTCAATTATCTCTTTGATGTTTTTTTTTGATCATGAAAACTTTATAACTTACTTAATCTGAATTTGTTTTAAGAACTGTTTTTGTTCTGGGGGATTGGCAATATTTAATTTTTTGAGCCAGGGCACAGGCTCTTGTGGGTTCTATTAATTCAGTACCTGAAAACAAAGTATCTCTGTAGTTATTTTAAATTATTGAATTACGCGGATCCATTAATAAAGAGCAAATAGGATATCTGTAATACCCTGAAGAAGAGTAGGCGTTTATTCGAATTCAGCTGCGATAAATTATAATTAATTAACTGATTTTAAGGATAAAATTCGGATTGTTTTTGAGATAATTATTGTGTTGTTGGGAGCTTATCTCAATAAATATCATAAAGCATTATTTTGATAATCCCGATAGAATATTTAGTTAAATCCTCTAAAATCCTCCCTTTCATACACCCCGGGTCTTGCATGGTCAGCTTCTTTAAAGCTT
This sequence comes from Sphingobacterium thalpophilum, assembly GCA_945865415.1. Classification (GTDB taxonomy): domain Bacteria; phylum Bacteroidota; class Bacteroidia; order Sphingobacteriales; family Sphingobacteriaceae; genus Daejeonella; species Daejeonella thalpophilum_A. The sequence goes on along the minus strand of CAMBFY010000033.1, from coordinate 11,013 downwards.
AAATTCACTTTGCTTATTCCCTCGAGTTCGGTCAGCGAGTAGGTAAGCTCTGCAAGATAAGCACGGGCACCTACGGTTCCTGATTCACGGGTAAGATAATCGGCATCCTCAATTTTAAGGAAAACTATATTGCCTTCCTGCTTGACCCATTCCAGCTTAATTTGAGGGTATTTGTAATTCAAAGCGTCAATGATATCCAGATAGCTCAAATTAGTCATGTTTGCTGCCGGATTTCGTTTGATCTCCATCATGTGGGTGCTATCGTTGAGGGTAGCTTCCCAGGGTACAACAAGTGTTTTACTTTGATCAGCTATTGCTGCCGAATCTACAGCCGTTTCCTCAAGGGATTTTTTCGATGAATCACTCTGGCAGGATGCCACTAATAGCAGTGCAATGAAAGCGATATAATGTGCTGTTTTCATTTTCAATAGTTTAAGGTGTGCTATGTGCTACAGGTATAATTTTTCCGTTAAAAAATTTATGTCCGCTTAAAGCAAAATCAGCAATGTACTTGCCCATTTCGAAGGCCATAACAGGCGACTGATAATCGGGGAAAGCTTTTTCAAGCATTTCGGTTTGTGCTGATCCTAATGCCAAACAATTAACAGCAATTTCCAGGCCAGAAAGCTCTGCAGCCAGACATTCACTAAGGGTATGTAAGGCGGCTTTACTCGCCGAATAGGCCGATAAACCTGAAAATTTCTGACTTCCCTGAAATCCGCCCATGCTACCGATGTTAACAATATGACTTTTAACAGGCATCAGAGGCACAATCTTTTGAATCATTTTAACATGCCCCAGGAGATTATTCTGAAGCATTTCTGTAAAATCAAGCTGGGATAACTGCATAAATGGCTTGTTGACAAGCGAACCAGCATTGTTGATCAGGATATCTACATAACCCATCTTGTCTTTGATGAATGGAATCAGATCATTTTCATAATCATCATGAACAATATCAAATTTAGCTGTATGAAGCATGCAACCCGGGTTTAAGGCATAGGCAATTTCCTGCAATTTGTGTAATTTATCTTCAGATCTTGCCAGGGCGATTACTTTGTGATTCCCGCTTCCAATTAGTTCGAGAGCAGCTTCAAACCCTACACCACTGCTGGCACCGCTAATAACAATATTCATAGATTGATTTTTTCTTAATTACCCTGTAAATGATGAGCTTTACTGATGAGATAAAATCCATTTTGGATAAGTTTCTTCAGTTCAGTTTCGTTAGAGGCTTTCATCTCCAGGTGTATCCTGATTTCCTGAGCTAAATCCCTTAATGTATTTTCAAGTTCTAATATCTCTAAAATTTCCATAGCACAGAGCCAGTCATCCCGAAATTTTTCTTTTAACTCTGACCAGATTTCTCTCAATCGTTCAAAATCATTTTGTGTTTCACGGCATATACGCACTTGCCTGAACAAGTCATGATAGTGTTTTTGATGTGCTGTGTATTCAGGATGAAAAGTTTCAATTTTTGCTTTTAGGACAATTTCTTCAAAGGCATCCTTATCTGCCGCTCCACTATAAACCGAAATAATTTCCGCTCCAACAGCCATATCATAAACACCCCATGTTGGTTCAAAATATACATTGCCCTGCTCATCTTTAAGCGTACATTCAGCAAAACTGATCAGTATCATTTTAGAATTCCGCTTCAAAATGGAACTGACCCTGCCTGTAAGACTTAAATCGCCAATGAAGTTTAATTCGGTCCGGTTTCCTGGAACAATGCCCAGTTTTTCAAGTTCTCCATCATCAGCATCTTCAAGAGCCTTGCCAAAGTTTTTTATTCGACCAACAGGAGAAGAAAAGCCATCGCTGTGAGTTTGTTTTCCATGACCTTCGAGTTGTTTATTCTCATAGGATAAGGCGGTGCTTCCATTAGTTTTCAGGAATAGCAATTCATCGTTTTTATTCATACGCAGATCAGAAAAAACTCCGCTGACCTGCAAGCCAGAACTGTAAACTGCAGTACAGGTATTTTTGCACTCAATCGCCTTTAAAATACTTTCTGAACCACCTTTTCTAAATGCCATGGTATCTGCAAAATTCTCGAGAACCTGGGTGAGGTTTTTAAAATTGGGCGTTACAAATAACTGAGGCTGCGGTTTGGTAATATCAAAGGGCACATTGACGGCATCTGAAGTGTACCAGTATTTTTTAACGGAAGGATCCATACAACTCTTACTTTCTCCAATGGAAGAGAGGAGTCCGGCACCATAGATTTTGGGGTTTTCGAGGCTTCCAATCATGCCATATTCCACTGTCCACCAGTGCAGGCGACTCAGTAAAGCCATTTCAGAAGGATTTCCAAGGTTTTTCTGACAAAACAAGACTCGCTTTTCCGCATTTTTCAAAGTCAATGGATCAGGGTCGGGCATTTCTTTTAAAATAGACAACTCCCTGATCGCTTCATAAAGTTCAAAATCTTTAGAGGAATACATGGCCTTTGCACCAATCGATCCAAAATAGCTCAGGTATTGATGGTAATCGGTATCGCTAATAATGGGGGCATGCCCTGCTGATTCATGTATAATATCCGGTGCAGGTGTGTACTCAATATGATGCAATTGCCTGATATCTGCTGCTATGACCAATACTTTATAGGATTGATATTCCATAAATGCAGCCGGCGGAATAAAGCCATCAACTGTCACGGCCCCCCAGCCAATTTTTTGGAGGGCATCGTTCATTTCCTGGAGATCTGGTATTTTTTCAATACTCAATCCGGCTGCTTCAAGTCCGGGTATATAGGGGTAGTAGGCAATATCCTTCAAAAAATGATAATTCTGACGCATAACAAAGCGCCATATCGCCTGATCAACAGCTGTGTAGTGTTCATAGTGTTGCTCAATAATAAATTGCTTCAGATGCTCAGGAAGTTTTCTTACCTGAGGATTGTTAAAATCATTAAAGTTACTCATCATTGGTTAGGGAAAGCAATTGCTTTAAAGTTATTAATTTTTTTGAAGCCTTCTTCTATTCATAGTTTGATTTTTGTAAGAATGAATAGGGTATTTTTGTATTTTTGCTTTGAAAATGGGAACAAAAAAGCGAATTCTGATTACGGGTGCTGCTGGTTTTATTGGAAGCAATCTGATTCACAGATTGTTGCAAAGTGGGATTTATCAACTTGTAGGAATAGACAATTTCGATAATTTTTATAGCAGGGAACAGAAGGAAAAGAATTTAGCACCATGTATTTCTCACCCTGATTTTCAATTTTTTGAGGGGGATATTTGCAATATGAAGGATCTTCTGGCTTTAGGCGATTTTGATGTGATTGTGCATTTAGCCGCTAAAGCAGGAGTGAGGCCCAGTATCCTGAATCCAGTTTTATATCAGCAGGTGAATGTCGATGGCACTCAAAACCTGCTTGAGTTTGCAAAGCAAAAGAATATCAGGCAATTCATTTTTGCCTCATCAAGCAGCGTTTATGGAATCAATGAAAATATTCCATGGAATGAGGAGGAAAAGCTAAAACCGATCAGTCCATATGCTTCAACCAAACTATCCTGTGAAATGCTGGGGCATGTGTACAGTCATTTATACGGAATACGATTTCTGGCTCTTCGTTTTTTTACAGTTTATGGTCCGGCGCAGCGCCCGGATCTTGCTATTCATAAGTTCTTTCATTCTATTTCTGAAGGAAAGGCCATTCCTGTCTTTGGGGACGGCTCAAGCAGCAGGGATTATACTTTTGTTGAAGATACCATACAGGGTATTGAGGCTGCCATTACGTATAATCAGTCTGATTTTGAGATCATTAATCTGGGAAATCATCAGACAGTAACTTTATCTGAATTAATTACTGCCATTGAAAAGATCATTGGGAAAAAAGCCATTATAGATCGCCAGCCTCTACAGGCTGGTGACGTTCCACAAACCTATGCAGATATTAGCAAGGCAAAGCGATTATTGAATTATCAACCTTTAACCGATCTTGAAACTGGCCTCAACAGATTCTACGAGTGGTACAAACTACGATAGCCGCTTAATCCTTGATCACTCCCGATAGGAAGATTATTTCCTTGCAAGTTTAGGATAAGGAGTATTGTATCCTTTTACCGAATACCATAAAATAAGGTTCAAAGTATCCTCATTCGCCATATCAAGCTCGTCAAGTGACATTTCCATTGATTTTTGAGCCCAAAATTTCTTCTTGCCGGATAAAGCTGAAAGTTTCGGATTCATTTCATCAAGTGGAATCTGATTAGGCAATGCTTTGTAAGGCCTGAAGTCGGGTTTATTGGTGAAACAATCGGTCATTGGATTAGCAATCATATCAAACTGGCTCATTGGTGGCAGCCCCAAAATCAATTCAATTGTTCTTAAAATGCTGTTTTGATTGTACTGGGTGTTGACTACTGCCCCCCGCTTGGTATACGGACTGATGCAAAGTGCTACTGTACGGCGTCCATCAATATGATCCAGGCCAGCCTGCGGATCATCTTCAATAACGAAGATTGCAGTTTCTTTCCAGAATTTACTATTACTCACAGCCTCAACAATTTGCCCTAATGCCAGATCATTATCTGCTACCTGAGCTCTGGGAGTTGGATAGCCTTCTCTGGTTCCTGCAGTATGGTCATTTGGGAGCAGCATGATCATGAAGTTGGGTAGTGAATTTGTTTTCTCATATGCCCTGAATTCTTTTAGGAATTCTCCGGCACGGTAAACATCCGGTATGGAGCCTGGAAAGCCAACAAAAGTGGGGCAGAGGTAGGGCTCCAATGTGTGTAATTTGCTGGTGGCTTTTATTTTTACATTTCTGCTTCCATTTTTATAATCATTATAAATTTGAGTCCAGCTGGCATTGGCAGGTTCAACTTTTGCAGTAACGAATTCTCCATAATTCCGAAATGTAAGTCCCGCTTCTAAAACTTTATCCCAAATAAAACCTGAAGAAGCAAAAGCTAAAGCGTCATCTCCTTCATAAGGATAGCTGCGGACGAATCCACCAAAACTTTTTTCAATATAATCGGTAACATAACCCTCATTAGCCCACTGATGTCCGTCGGCACTTAAAACTCCATTACAATACGTGTTATCAAGAAGCACAAAATTTTCAGCAAGTGCATGATGATTTGGTGTCACTTTTCTTCCGAACTGAGTTAATGAACTGTCTCCTTTTCCTTGTGGTAGATCTCCAAATACCTGATCATACGTGCGGTTTTCTTTAATTATGTATAAAACATGTTTGAAAACAGATTTTTCTCCCGGACGGGTAGGCACAGGTACTATCTTTTCATTAACACGTTCCAGTCTCAATGACTGAGTGATCTTGGGTAAACGCATGGTGCTAGCTGCCCTGATGGTATATTGTCTTAATTTTTCTGCATCGGGTACATCAATAAAAGAAACGGAACCCGAATGATCATGTGAGTTTTTACCATTGTCCCTTAAACCGGTTTGAGGGGTTCCATCTCCCTTGACATTGGCTACAAAGAGTTTGCTTCCATCTCTGGATATCAGAACTGAACCCGGGTACCAACCGCTGGGAATAAGTCCTTTAACTTTTCCACTGTTTAGATCAATCAATGCGATATGATTATTGCCGCCATTGGCTGCAAATAGTGTTTTACCATCCGGACTTACCGCAACCGAGTTGGGCGCACTTCCAAATGGAAGCTCAGCCATTGGCTTAGAACTCAAATCTTTTACAACAGTATTAGTCTTGGTATCAATCACTGAAATCAAATCACTATTTGCATTTGCAACATAAAGCTTTGTTTTATCGGGTGAGTAGCTCATGCCACTTGGGTGCAAATGAACCTCAATCTCTTTGATGACCTTATTCGTTTTCAGGTCAACCACAGATACCGTCCCGGATGCAGCAATACCAGTTTTAGGATCTACTACAACATTTGAACCACCCGAAGGACCTGTTTTATCACCGGGCCGGGGCTGACGGCCACCCCAGTTGGATACATAAGCTATATTCTCATTAAGTAGTACAGTATACGGGGCAATCCCAACAGGAATCTGAGCTTCAAGCTGTTTGGTTTTAAGATTTACGATACCCAGTGTGTTGTTACGGCTCAAAGCCACATAGGCATAGCCTCTCTGATCATCTGTTACTAATCCGCCAGGATATGGACCGCTTTTGTCGTCCGGACCTGGTCCAGGCAGTAAAATAGCGTCATTCCAGATATAACTACCACTTGTTAATTTTGCTGAGCGTAAATAGCCTCTGGAGTCTGTAGACCAGACTTTTTGATCATCAGAACTCCAGGTAATTCCGTTGAAACTGTGACCTCCTGCAGGAAGTTTCAGGTTTTGAATGATGTTATGCTTTTCTGCGCTCATGAAAACAATTGACGAATTGTTTTTAACAGCTAAAACAGATCCTGAATTATTTAGTGCAAGATCTACCGGTCGACCGGGAAAACTGATGTTATCACCCGCCGGGTCTATTAGTTGAGAGGTGGCTACAACTCGGGTACTATCTTCCTGCATTCCAACCACAGCGTTGTTTTTAAACTTATCTTTTGACTTTTCAAATAAAGCGTTCATGTTCCATTCCCTGGAATTTACTCCACAGCCGGAAAGGCAAAGCAGTATGAGCAAAGCCATTAAAAAAGGATATTTATTTCCTTTTGTTTGGATCATCCTGAATAAATTATTGTGCTTTGATTTAAATTCGAAAACCGGGGAGATTGAAGACTTCATTGTTTTAGTTTTAAATAAATTATTTTATCCCAAATAAATAAGGGTTATTCATTTCTGTCTAAATTTTAGGAATAACATATTTTAAAACTAAACAATCAATGTTAAGCCAGCTTTAAGTTTATATGATTAAGCCTTATGATTTTTAACAAGGATACATGGCCAAGGTTTACCATAATTTTAAAAATGTTTGTAATTTAAGGATTGAACAACGATTCAATCTATCATGGCCAAAACCAGGCAGAATAAACTTAAAATCTAATTATGAAATCTCATATCTCCCATCTATTATTTCCCATCTCATATCTCAATCTCTTCCTTCAAATCAATTTTATTCACCCCGATCTTCTGAGGATTGAATACGTAATAGATTCCGCTGAACGAGAGTAGTGCAGATATGCAATAGAATAAAAGGCTGATCATGACCGCCAGATGCTGATCCAATTCGAAATATTGAGCCCCATAAACAAATACTAATTCCCTTGCACCGAGTCCGCCAACAGTAAATGGAAAAATAGCTACCAGGGAAGAAATCAGAAACATGAAGAGATAAGGAGAGAACTTTCCTTCGAAATTTAAAGCGTACAGTAATAATATAACCGATACCACCTGCATGGATTGCACCATTAAAGCCTTGAGGTGGGAAAGCGCAAAATACTTGCTATAATCACTGAAAAATTTTTTCATGATCGTGTAATAGGCAATAGTTCCAATTGTGACCACCAAGACCGGAGCCCAGATCGGGATACCCAGTTGTGGGATAAAAATGATCAGTGTTGCATTAATTAGGCCCAGTGCCCATAGCCCGGTGAGTCTGTCGAAGAATACAGCCTGAAACAATCTGCGCCCTTTGATCTTGAATTTTTTTCTTAGAAGAAATATTTTGTAACCATCTCCGCCAATCCCACCGGGTAGAAAAAGATTGTAGAACATTCCAAGTAAATAGATCTTGAAATTGTAAGTTTCTGAAATGTTCAACCCAATACCCTTGAAAAAGGTATTCAGTCGTGAGGAAGAGATTACCTGGGAAATAACAAATGCTATGAAAGCTAGGAATAAAAATAAAGGATTGGACTTTTCAAAAGCATCTTTGAGATCGTTGAATTCAACTTTTCTTGATACGAGATATAAAGAAAGACCTGTTATTGAAATTTTTAACAGGGTCTTAACGATGTTCCAGATCTTCTTTTTTTCCATTAAAAATACGTCTAACCTGGTATGTTTTTCTGTTTGTGCCTTCAAAATAGGTACGCACGTTAATTTCTGCTAAAATTCCGAAAGTAATCAGTTGAATCCCACCCAATAAAAAAATAAGGCCTAAGATCAGAATAGGTTTACCCCAAATATCCTGTCCCATTAATTTCAAAATAAGGAGATAGGTATTAATGAGAATTCCGAGTCCCAGTGAAATAAATCCCATGCCCCCAAACAGGTGCATTGGTTTTTGGATGTATTTGCGGAAGAAGACCATTGTGATCAGGTCGGCCATCACTTTGAAGGTACGGTTGAGGCCGTATTTGGATGTTCCATGAATCCGAGCATGATGCTTCACATCAACCTGAGTAATGCTGGCTCCCTGTAATTTGGCGAGCACCGGAATAAAACGGTGCAATTCACCGTAAATGCCTAGATCTTCGGCAATTTCGCGCTTGAAAACCTTTAATGTACAACCATAATCTTTGATGTAAACCCCTGTCATTCTGCGGATTATTGCATTGGCAATTTTTGATGGAATCTTACGCAGGAAAACCCCATCCTGACGGTTTGCCCTGTTTCCGGCAACAACATCCCAGTCTTCATCTTTCATTTTTTTAATCATAAAAGGAATATCAGAAGGGTCATTTTGAAGATCTCCATCAATCAAAGCAATGTAGGTCCCTTCCGAATGATCAATTCCGGCAGTCATGGCTGTGCTTTGTCCGTAGTTTTTTCTTAATTCTACCAGTTTAATTCTTTCATCAGCATGCTCACGAACCTGTTTTTGAGTTCCGTCATTTGAGCCATCATCAACAAAAATCACCTCGTAATCAATTCCTGTCAATGCGTTTTGCAGTGCACCTATCAGAGGTGCGATGTTATCATGTTCGTTTAGAACGGTGATCACAACAGATAGTTCTCTCATTTTATCTGGTAGAGTTTAAGGTTTCGAAATGTTTTTACCAAAGGTGCTTTCGGATCTTTCAAATCTCTGTCAAAGGTAAAATAATAACCTGGCTTACTAAGTACTTCGGTAAATTTCACTTGTTGCATCCGGCTTCGTTGAATATAGAATATCAGTCGGTCGTGAAATGGTATATCCAACTCTTTTGGATGGTACTGATAAAAATAAAATTCATGATTTTGAGATATAGCACCCATTTCAATTGCCGCATCCCTGAACTTTCGATCTTCAAGGTGTTCAAACCGATGCGGAATAACAAACAAGCTGAATGCAAATCTGACTACAATCAACAAGATGATGAACGCAAATATCATTCCGCTTTTTAGTCTGTAGATTATATAAGAAGTGAATCCTGCGGCAAGGCTGAGGACAATTACTGTGGGCAGCAAATAGGGTACATAATTCTGAAGATCGAAAAATAAGGCCCCCGGAATGCACACAGTAACAATCACTCCGAGTACAAGAATTATTCTGTTAAAAATGGCATTGATTACAGGTAGTTTTTCACGAAAGCTGAAATAGGCGTGACTCCAGATTATGAATAGAAGGGGGTAAAGCATTAACAGATATCTTGGCCTGGTTTGTGGCGATAACCAGTAAACCCAAATGTTTACAAGGAAAACGACTGATATGAAGGTTAAAAACGGATTGTTCTTGATACTGCTCAAAAAGTCCTTATGGAAACAAAAAACCAATAGCAGGCTGGCCGGAAACAAATGTCCGATATGCTCAAAAGGGAAGCTTATGATATGTAATAAGCTTTGTACGAGGCCAAATTTGGAAGCCGTTCGCTGACTGCTCTGATCCCAGATAGTACTTAAATATCCCTTGAGCTCGGGGTTGTAATGGTAATAATTCCAGAAATAGGCCCCAATAATTAACAAACAAATTAGTCCGCTGATGATATGCTGCCAGCTGAACAGTTTTTTAAAATTCTTAGTGTATGCAAGAATAGCAATCAGGGTAAATCCTTGAAAAATAATAGATGGCAGTCCTTTACAAAGGAATGTAACCGCAGTGATGAGATAAGAAATAAAGAAAAGCAAGAACCAGCTTCTTTTCTGAAGGAAATAAAAAATCAGCATAAATGAGCTGAAGGTTAGCCATGAGTAGAGGATATCAATATGGCCAAGCATTGAGTCGTACAAAAGCATTCTTCCATTGACAAGAAAAAAGATTCCACTTACAGAGGCTACTCTTTTGTCTTTTAGAAAGTAAGAAACTGAAAAATAGATTGTGAATGCGAATAAAAACATAGGAATTATCGCAGGCAAACGCGTGGTAAATTCAGAATAATTTCCGCTCAACTGGTAAAATCCTGCAAGAATCCAGTTATACAATGGAGGTTTATTGTAGTAATATTCTGCCCCTATTGTAGGTACAGCAAAATTTTTGCTGAGAATCATTTCGAGTGCAACGTTCGCACGCGTAGGTTCATCAGCAAATAAGGTTAAAAGCCCCAGATTGATTAAAAATGCAGGTATGGAAAGAATGATCAGGAATAAGAATACTTTTCCCGGATGTTTAAACAGGAAATCTTCCAGTTTTTGTATCATATCCGGCAAAGATATAAAAGCAAAAGGGAGATTTGATTGCTCAAATCTCCCTTTTTAAATTTGCGTGGACTTAAATACTTGCCTGCACACTATTCGTTGTTGAAACAAAGTTGGAGACAGCGATATTCTGATCCAGAAAATAAGAATTATATTTTTCTGCCGGACCATTGATAAACATGCAGGTTTGTCCTTTGATCACATTAATTATCGTTTTTGTCAAATCTGTGGGTAAAGCGGGACAGCCATGGCTTCTGCCTAAACGCCCATGAGTTTTCACAAATGATTCACTTACATAATCAGCTCCATGTACTACAACTGCTCTTGCCATTGCATTCGTATTGAAACCTTTATCCATTCCTTCCAAACGCATGGAAAGTCCGTGTTTTCCCTGATAAATATCGCTCGTTACATAAAATCCGAGGCTGCTTTGGTGCGAATTGGGCTGATTGGAGAAATTTGTTGCCATATCCATTCCGCTGCCCTGACCATGAGCTACCAGTGTATGAAATAAAAGTTTGTTATTTGCAAGATCTACTATCCATAGTCTTTTCTGACTGCTTTTTTTGCTGAAATCGATGATGGTTATTACCGCTTTTTGTGCAGATAGCAGTTGCGTTTTCTTGA
>CAMBFY010000032.1 GCA_945865415.1 Sphingobacterium thalpophilum | reverse complement strand
TTCCATTGCTTTTTGTATGATGGGAAGATAGTTTTCGTGTACACATTCATCACCCTGTATGTAGAACGCCCAATGAGTATCTTTTGAAATGGCAGCATAGGCCTTATCCGTTTCCTGAGCGAATGTTCGCCCACCCTCACGGATGCTTTCATCCCAAATGGTATGAATGATTTTAATTTTTGGAGAACCGATACTTTCAATAAGTTCCAGAGTATTGTCAGTACAATCACCAACTGCAATTACAAATTCATCGCAAACAGGCAAAACAGATAGAATGGCCTGTACCACAGGGTAGTCATTATTAACTGCATTGCGTATGAATGAAAAACCTGTTACTTTCATTTGATTAAAATATTGGGTAAAGTTAAATAAAATACCCTCTTTTGTTTTATAGTTTCAAATTGTTAAATGAAATTTAAAACTGTTACTTTGAAAGATGCAGCCGGATAAAAATAGTGATTCAATACGGCTCAAAGACTATAAAAAATTAGCCAGGGAGTTAACAATTGTAGAAAATGATTTGCCGGGCTCAGATGACTTGTTAAGAGGCCTCAAATTAGGTAATACAACTGTAATTGGAATAACGGGCCCTCCGGGAGCAGGTAAAAGTACGCTGGTTAATGCAATAATAAATCAATTGAGTGGCGAGGGTAAGCGAATTGCTGTTCTTGCTGTTGATCCAACATCTCCATTTAATCTTGGATCTCTACTTGGTGATCGTGTCAGAATGGCAGAGCAGTTCAATAAACCGAATGTTTATATCCGTTCATTGGCAACCAGAGGTTCCTTAGGGGGCTTATCTGGGAAAACAATTGAAATGTGTGATGTTCTCAAAGCTGCTGATTTCGATGTTATTATAGTTGAAACCGTAGGTGTTGGTCAGACGGAAATTGAAATTGCCGGACTTGCAGATGTCAGTGTCGTGGTGCTGGTTCCTGAGTCTGGTGATGAGATCCAGAATATGAAATCAGGTTTAATGGAGATAGCAGATATATTCGTTTTAAATAAATCCGACAGGGAAGGTGCCGATACTTTTGCGAATAATCTCAAAAAACTTGTCCACCAGTGGCCAGAGCATATTCCTGTAATCAAAACAGTTGCTGATAAAGCGATTGGGATTGAAGAACTGGTAAAAGCAATCAGGAGTCGGGCAGGCAAGGAAAATACAAGACGAACCTTTTTATTAGCAGAAAAAGCCTGGAAGCTAATTCAACATCATAAAATGAGGAACATCAATAAAATGATGTTACAACAGGAAATCATCAAAGCCGCTGCTAGTCCGGATTTTAATCTTTATGAGTTTATAGATGCTTTTCAGGTGAACATTAAGAGTTCATAATCGATTCTATTTCTTCTATCTCAACTGGAATATCATCCATCAGGTCAATATTTCCATTTTCTGTTATCAGAATGTTATTCTCAATGCGTATTCCCAAATTTTCTTTTGGAATATATATTCCAGGCTCACAGGTCAAAATATTTCCAGCTTCAAAAGGTTTATATCTACTGGCAAAATCATGTACATCCAAACCAAGATGATGTGAGGTACCATGCATAAAATATTTTTTATAAAGTGGAGCTTTGGGATCTTGTTTAGCTAAATCCTGCTTGTCAAGTAAGCCAAGGAAAATCAATTCAGATTCAACTATTTTACCAACTTCAGTATGGTATTCATTCCATATTGTCGCTGGTAGAAGCATTTTTTTGGCTTCTTTCATTATCCTCAGAACCGCATTATAAACATCTTTTTGTCGTTTACTGAAACGCCCATTTACCGGCACCGAGCGACTCATATCAGCATTGTAGTTTGCATATTCCGCACCAAAGTCAAACAAGATCATATCACCATCCTTGCAGATCTGGTTGTTATCGTTATAGTGAAGGATATTTGCATTTTTGCCGGATGCGATAATTGGATTGTATGCATGTCCGCTTGATCTTTGCCTTAGGAATTCGTGAATTATTTCAGCCTCAATTTCGTATTCAGCTACACCCGGTTTTATAAATTTTAGAACTCTGACAAAAGCGTCCCGGGTAATTTCACATGCTTTTTTTGTTAGTTCAACCTCAATTTCGGATTTTAGAGGACGGAGCTCACGCATAATTAGAGCAGCCCGTTCATATTTGTGTAATGGATAAAGATTTTTAATTTTTTCTATGAATCTGATATCACGATAAGGAACCTGATGTGTATAGCGATCATTCTCATTAGTATTCAGATATATATTACTGGCATAGCTTATTATAGAGGGAAGTATATTCCAGAATTCTTCTAACCAATATATATTTTGAATTCCTGATATATTTTTTGCTTCTGTTAAAGTTAATTTATGACCCTCCCACACTGCTATGTGCTCATTGGTTTGTCTAATAAATAGTATTTCTTTGTATAAAGGGTTAGGACAGTCAGGAAATAAAAATAAAATAGTATGTTCTTGGTCAATTCCACTCAAGTAAAAAAGATCAGCGTTTTGTTTGAATATATGGGTTTGATCTCCACTCCTCGGAAATTCATCGTTGGATTGAAATATGGCTATAGAGTTCGGAGATAGCCTTTTTGTAAAATTTTGGCGATTTTTTTCGAATAGTTGCTTGTCAATGCAGGGATATTTCATGATGTGGCGATATTATTTCGTGCGGAAAAAATAATTGTTAACGTAAATTTAATTTGAGAAAATGATTGGAACAGTGTTTGATTATTTGCACAAGTCAAACTTATGACTATTTTTGTGTAAATTACACTAAACGATATTTGTTAACCTTTAAAAAAAACGATTATGAATTATTCTACATTAAAGAAAGCACTCGTGTTTTCATTAGTAGCAGTGCTTGGCCTCAGTGAGGTTTCTTTAGCACAAGAAGCTACTAGCTCTTCTGCCAAAGTATTTGGTGGAAGATCCCAGTATAGGTCTTGGAATTTAGGTGTCAATGCCGGAGTTCTTGCGCCTGTTGTAATGATTGGCGGAACTAATGATTTTTCTAACTGGAGCCCATCTTTGGGTTATGGTGTGACATTAAGAAAGCAATTAGACCATATTTTTGGACTTCAGTTAGCTTATCAGGGAGGACAGCTTTCGTATGACAATGATGGCGCAACTGTTAATCTTGGTTTAGGATCTCGTACAAGTGGTATCACCCAAATTAGCAATGCAATTGATGTAACAGGTGTTGCAAACGTTGGTTCAGTTGATTTCTTGAAGAGAGAAAACGCTTTGAATTTTAATGTGAAAGCAGGTATGGGTGTTATTGCATACAACTGGAAAGAAATTAATCCTAATGCAACTCCTGCAAAAGGAACTTATGGTCCTAATAAAGATCGTAACAACATACGTAATGTTTATTTCCCTGTTGGGGCTTCTATGAAATTCAAAGTTTCTGAGCGTGTTAACTTCGATCTTGGTTACACCATGAACTTCCTGGATGCTGATGATCTTGATGGTACCAAAGGAAAAAGTTTCTCAAAAGATAAATGGTCTTATGCTTCTGCAGGTGTTGAATTCTCTTTAGGTTCTTCAGCCAAATCAAATTTAGACTGGGTTAACCCACTTGCCATGATGTATGATGAATTAAAAGATCCAACATTACGTCAGGAAGTTGAGGCTTTAAAAGGTCGTGTAAGCGCACTTGAAGCTGCTGATTTGTTAAAAGATGCAGATGGTGATGGTGTTGCTGACAAATTAGACAAGTGTCCTAATACTGAAGCAGGAATCAAAGTTGATGGTTCAGGATGTCCTTTAGATGTTGATGGTGATGGTATTCCTGATTCAAAAGATGCATGTCCTACTGTTAAAGGTATCGCTAGATTGAATGGATGTCCTGAGTTTTCAGCAGCTGGTCCTGTTGTTCCAATCCAGTTTGAGTTTAACTCTTCAGTGTTGAGAACTTCAGCTTATTCAGTACTTGATGGCTTAGGGTCTTCACTTAAAGCAAATACATCTGCTGTTGTTCAGTTAGACGGTCACGCTTCTGCTGAAGGTACTCAAGAATATAACATGACTTTATCTAGAGACAGAGCTAATTCAGTTAAAACTTACCTAGTTAACGCTGGTATTGCTTCCAACAGAGTTGCTACTACTGCTTATGGCGAAAGCCGTCCGATTGCATCTAATGCAACTGAAGCAGGACGTTCCCAAAATCGTCGTGTTGAAATCAAACAACAATAAACAATATTGTATATAAGCATATTGTAAAAAAAGAATCCCGTGTCGAAATTTTCGATACGGGATTCTTTTTTATTTAATATTTTTAACCTATGTATTTTTTCAGAAAGCACGATCCTAACAGGCCTTCAAATTTTAATCTGAAGGTAATGCATATAATTAATACTATTGCCATTTTACTATTCCTTAGCGGTATCATTTTCAAACTACTTGAGTGGTATGTATTTTAAGATCTAGTATGGGGCTTCAAAGGCGGGTGTTAACATACTCCTTTTGACTATTAAACATAATCATGAAGTCAATTATTTATACCGATAAGGCTCCTGAACCAATTGGGCCTTATAGTCAGGCAGTGCTAATAGGAGATATGTTATTTATTTCAGGTCAGATCCCGATAGATCCTGCAACAAGCCAGCTGATCACTGGAAGTATTGGCGACGAAGCCCGACAGGTTATGAAGAATCTGGAGGCTCTATTGTTAGCATCAGGGTTATCATTTGAAAGTGTAGTTAAAGCCACCATTTTCTTGAGTGATATGAACCATTTTACCGAAGTGAATGAAATCTATGGCTCTTACTTTATTTCCAATTTTCCGGCAAGAGAAACAGTTGCTGTTCTTGGATTACCAAAAAATGTCAATGTAGAAATATCCATGATTGCAGTAAAGCCCTGATATTGAAAGCTGGCAGACTAAAATATTTTTTGGCTGCAGTTCTATCTGTGGTAATGTGGGGTTTTTTCTCTATTCCACTTCGTAAAATAAAACATTATCCCTCAGATGAAATACTGTATTATAGGTTGTTTACCTCTCTGATATTGACATGGCTTTTTATCCTACTGTTTCGAATTAAGCATATAAAAGTTGATCTTGATTATTTTTATTCTCTAAACAATGATGGTCGCAAAAAGCTTATAATTCTTTGCCTCTTATCGGGGCTATTGATAAGTGGAAATTGGTTCACCTATATTTATGCAGTAAATAATGTCAATTTAAAGTCGGCTGCATTTGCCTACATGGTTTGCCCACTGATAACAGCCCTTGCTGGTTTTATGATTCTTAAAGAGCGTCTCAGTAGATTTAAGCTTGTTGCACTTGGAATTGCTTCTCTTAGTATAATTATTCTGGCACAAGGTTCTATTAGTGATGTATTATGGTCTATATTTATCGCAGCACTTTACACGTTCTTCCTGATCGTTCAGAAGGTATTAAATAAGATCGACAAGTTTAATATGCTGGGCTTGCAACTGTTGATTGCATCAATAATCATATTTCCTTTTTATATGTTTAGTATTGAAACTTTTCCTTTGGACACTTTCTTCTGGATAGATATTCTGATAATTGCAATTTTCTTTACAATTATACCGTTGTTTTTAAGCCTTTATGCATTGATTGGTATGCCTTCTTCTACCTTGGGAATCATTATTTATCTTAACCCAATTGTTGCTTTTGCAGTCGCATTTTTTTATTTTCACGAAGAAATAAGTCTGCATCAGGTATATGCTTATTTGTTGCTGTTTATTGCTATTGTAGTTTTTAACTGGAATACGATCAAAGAAATGTTGTTTAAAGTTCCGGTTAATGATTTGTCGGAAATTACTCCCTAATTGGTTTGGCAGAGCAAATCTTAAAAACTCCTGTAGAGTATTTAAAAGGTATAGGTTCTCAGCGTGCAGAGATTCTTAAGAAGGATCTCGAAATCTTTACTTTTAATGAGCTTCTGCATTATTATCCCTTCCGATATATAGATCGAACCCGCTTTTATAAGATTAGTGAACTTAGTCCTGATCTCCCTTCAGTTCAAATTCTCGGGCGGATCATTTCAAAGGAAATATTGGGAGAAAAGCAAGCAAAACGGCTTGTGGCTCGCTTTAAGGATGAAACAGGAAGCATAGAATTAGTATGGTTTCAAAGTATTAGATGGATTGACAAAGCTATTCAACCCGGATCCGTATTTATCGCTTTTGGTAAACCTGCAATATTTAATGGACACTTTTCAATCTCGCATCCTGAACTTGAGCCTTATCAACCTAATATAGAAAATAAAGGTAATCTTACCCTTCAGCCAGTTTATAGCTCTACTGAAAAGTTAAAGCAATTCAACCTTGATAGTAAGGGTATTCAAAGGGCTCAGGCTGCACTCATAGATCAGGTAATCAGGCAAATAAGTGAAACCCTGCCTGATTATTTATTGGAAAGACATAAGCTAATTAGCTTGCAGAAAGCCCTATACAATATTCATTTTCCAGAAAATAATCAAATACTTAAGGATGCAGAGATCCGTCTGAAATTTGATGAATTGTTTTTTATACAATTAAAACTTTTACGGACTAAACTTTTGCGGACTCAGAAATTTAAAGGTGCTGTTTTTAATAACGTTGGTGATAATTTCAACACTTTTTATTCAGAAAAATTACCTTTTAAACTGACTGATGCCCAAAAGCGTGTAATTAAGGAAATCAGGCTGGATACTCAGCGTGGAGTTCAAATGAATCGTCTGCTCCAGGGTGATGTGGGTAGTGGAAAGACTGTGGTAGCTTTAATGATAATGCTCTTGGCAATAGATAATGGCTATCAGGCATGTATAATGGCTCCTACTGAGATTCTAGCTCAGCAACACTACTTGTCAATTAAAAGCCTGTTAGGCGATGACTTCATCAATGTGGAAATATTGACAGGGTCTACTTTGAAAAAGGCCAGGATAAGTCTTCATCAGCGCTTGGAGAATGGTGAACTTGATATTCTTGTTGGTACACATGCTTTGATTGAGGATGTTGTTAAGTTTAAAAATCTTGGTCTCGTTGTGATTGATGAACAACATCGATTTGGGGTGGAGCAACGTGCTAAATTATGGCGCAAAAATGTGATCCCACCTCATGTTTTGGTTATGACAGCAACCCCTATTCCCCGTACATTAGCAATGACCCTTTATGGAGATCTTGATATTTCAATGATCAATGAACTTCCGGCTGGTAGAAAGCCGATTAAGACGGTACATTTATTTCATAGCCAGCGATTGAGAATGTTTGGGTTTATGCGTGAGGAGATTGCCAAAGGTAGGCAGATTTATATTGTTTACCCTTTGATTAAGGAAAGTGAAAAGCTTGATCTTTTATACCTTGAGGCAGGAATTGAATCCATTATTGATGAATTTCCGATGCCTGAATTTCAGATTAGTATAGTTCATGGTAAACTGGCAGCTAAGGATAAGGCTTCAGAAATGCAGCGTTTTGTTAAAGGGGAAACACAGATTATGGTAGCTACTACTGTGATTGAAGTTGGAGTAAACGTACCAAATGCCAGTGTAATGATCATTGAAAATGCTGAACGTTTTGGTTTATCTCAACTGCATCAATTACGTGGAAGGGTTGGCAGGGGTGCTGAGCAATCATTTTGTATTTTGATGTCAGGAAACAAGTTAAGCAGTGATGCCAGAACCCGATTGAAAACAATGGTAATAACCAACGATGGCTTTGAGATCGCAGAAATTGATCTTCAGCTCAGAGGTCCGGGAACTATTGAAGGAACCCGGCAAAGTGGAGTGCTTGATTTAAAATTAGCTGATCTTAGCTTAGATCAGAAACTTTTAGCTGAGGCCCGGGAAACTGTTATAAAGGTTCTTGAGGAGGACCCTGAATTAAAAAATGAATCAAATTTACTTCTTAGACAGTATTTTGATCAGAAATCAGCTGGAATCAGCTGGGACAAAATATCTTGATCTAGTGATTTTAAAAATGTATAATCTGAATAAAATGAAATTCTGTACAATTTTGTTACCGATTCTCTTTGTAGGAGCTTCGCTGTTTGCCCAAAATTCTGACTCTTTAGTAATCCGTAGGATTTATGATCAAGCTCTCGCAGATGGTCATGCCTATAATAATCTGGCTTATTTGTGTAAAAAAATAGGACCAAGGTTAAGTGGCTCCGTCAATTCGCAAAAATCTATCGTTTGGACCAAAAAGCTTATGGAAGACTATGGTTTTGACAGGGTCTATCTTCAGGAATTAATGGTGCCTGTTTGGGAACGTGGAGCAAAAGAAGTTGCTTATATCATTGAAGGTAATACGAAGATACCAGTTCCTATCGCGGCCCTTGGTGGTTCCATCGCGAGTCCCCTCCAAGGTATAAGTGCTCCAATCTTAGAAGTCCAAAGTTTTGAAGAGTTAAGAGGGTTAGGTGAACATATTGTAAAAGGCAAGATCATATTTTTCAACCGTCCTTTTGATCCTAAGTTTGTAAATACATTCGACGCATACGGAGGTGCTGTCAATCAGCGCGGACAGGGAGCAATTGAAGCTGCAAAACTTGGAGCTGTTGGAGTTATTATTCGCTCTATGTCTAGTGTTATTGATGAATTTCCTCATACCGGAGGAATGCGATATCAGGAAGGGGTTACAAAAATTCCGGCTGCTGCTATCAGTACAAAAGCTGCCAATTTATTGAGCCAGAAATTAAAGCTTCGAAATCTACCTGTTATTCAATTTTATTTTAAGATTAACTGTCGTACCTTACCTGATGCGGTATCCTATAATGTGATCGGTGAGATTCTAGGAAGTGAAAATCCTGAAGGAATAATCACGGTCGGTGGGCACCTTGATTCATGGGATCTTGCTGAAGGTGCTCATGATGATGGTACCGGAATTGTACAATCAATTGAGGTTTTGAGAATATTTAAGGCAATAAATATTAAGCCAAAAAATACCATAAGGGCAGTAATGTTTATGAATGAAGAAAATGGTTTGCGCGGTGGCGCTAAGTATGCAGAGATTGCCATGCAGAAAAATGAAAAGCATATTGCAGCCATGGAATCTGATGAAGGTGGATTCACACCGCGTGGATTCTCTATCGAAGGTGCCCCGGAAGCACTGACTCATTTTTCTAAGTGGAAACCACTTCTTGAACCTTATCAGGTAGATCGTATTAAAAGTGGAGGGAGTGGAGCTGATATCGGACCTTTGCGCGGTATTCCCGGGATAGTTTTGATTGGCTTCAGGCCAGATGCACAGCGTTATTTTGATCTGCATCACTCAAGTAATGATGTGTTTGAAAATGTTAACAAGCGTGAATTGGAACTTGGAGCTGCATCCATGGCTAGTTTGATCTATCTGATTGATCAGTACGGTACAAGGTAGTTATGAGTTTAGGTAAGCTTTTATATTTAATTTAATGAGTAAAATCGAAGCCACAAGCCCACTGACCAAAAGTGATCCCTACATCGCCATGCGATTTCCGGAGTTCCGCTCCTATCTGGCCATGCGTTTTTTATTCACTTTTGCCTATCAGGTGCAAGCTGTTGTTGTTGGTTGGCATATTTATCAGCTAACCAAAGATCCGCTTTCTCTGGGGCTTATTGGCCTTGCAGAAGCTATCCCATCGATAACCGTGACTCTTTATGGTGGGTATATTGCCGATAAATCGGATAAAAAGAAATTAATGATCTGGATCATCCTGGCGATGCTGCTTTCAAGTTTTGTGCTGGCACTTGTATCTAGTCCTGAGGGTTTAAAGTATTTGGGACAGAAATCAGTCATTTTGATTATGTATCTGATGATATTTTTTGTGGGTATCGCCAGAGGTTTCTATTCTCCTACAGCCTTTACACTGGTGGCCCAGATCATCCCGAGAGAACATTATGCAAATTCATCGACCTGGAATAGTGGAATCTGGCAGGTTGCTTCCATTATGGGGCCTGCGGTTGGGGGCTTATTGTATGCTTTCAGTGGTATTACAGCCTGTTTTGTAGTTATCGTCAGTTTCATGGCAATGGCATTGGCATGTATTGTATTTTTCGTTAAAAATTATCCACCTCAGTTTATACCCAGGGAAAATATATTCAAAAGTCTTTCAGAGGGTATCAAATTTGTCTTTAATAACAAAATGGTATTGGGTGCATTAAGTCTGGATATGTTCTCAGTATTTTTTGGAGGCGCAGTTGCACTCATGCCCATTTTTGCTCATGATATTTTGAAAGTGGGTTCTGAGGGTCTTGGATTCTTGCGTGCTGCTCCAGCTGCAGGTGCGGTACTTACGATGTTTATTATGGCCAGATACCCGCCAATGAACAAACCCTGGAAAAACCTGCTGTTGGCTGTTGCTGGTTTTGGTGTATCTATTATCTGCTTTGGACTTTCACGAAATTTTTATCTGTCTTTGATCTGTCTTTTCTTCGAAGGTGCATTTGACAGTGTCAGTGTAGTAATCCGTTCCACTATATTGCAATTACTAACCCCCCAGGAAATGCGTGGAAGGGTTTCTGCTGTTAATGGCATGTTTATTAATTCATCGAATGAGATTGGTGCATTTGAGTCAGGAGCAACTGCAAAACTAATGGGGACTATTCCGTCAGTCCTTTTTGGAGGTGCTGTGACGCTGTTTATTGTATTTTTCACTTATTTAAAAACCAAAAAACTTGTCCATTTGGGACTCAAGCAAATGAACAAAGATTAAATTCTGTTTGATCTTCCCAAAACTAAATAGATGATTGAACCAAATATTGGTGCAATTAGAATCACAATGAGCCAAAGTAGTTTAGTGTTGGTTGGCTTATTGCTTTTAAAGAGGTCTAGTAAAGTATAAATGACCAATAATGCCCAGAGTATACCAAAAAGAAATCTAAAGATACTTCCTATAAAAAGTAGAGTTAATAGTGTGATCATCATGCTTTTCGTTTTTTACCAAACAGTTGAAAAAATAAAGTTTAAAGATAGGGCGCAATAATTATAAAAACGATTCATGCTATTGTCTACAATTCTGAATTACGAATCGAACTGTAGCTGTATACAATAGCAAATGGTTTCCTAACCATGTACCTTGTCGAAATTTTTTTGATTTCTACCAAAAATTAAATAAAGTATTTCTCCGATTAAAGGAACAAAAATCACAATAATAGTCCAAAGTAATTTATTGACAGGATCGCTAAATTTTGAGCGGGTTATGTCGATGAGACAGTAGATTTTCAGGATAAGCAATGGTAAAAAAAGCGTTAAAATAAATATTTCTAAAGCCCCGATGTTAATGAATAGCAAAATGTTTATATTTTTTTTATTCAGTGTAAAAAATATAAATTAAAAAATATTTTTAAATGGAATACTTCTCACCAATCTGTTGTCGCCACATAGCGTAGTAAAGCCCCTTTTCTGTTAGGAGTTCATCATGTCTGCCAGATTCAATGATGTGACCTTTCTCAAGTACAAAGATTTTATCAGCATGCATAATAGTGGATAGCCTGTGCGCAATTAGTATTGTAATATGATCTTGAATGACCGATACATCACGAATGGTTTCTGTGATTTCCTCCTCAGTAATTGAATCTAAAGAAGATGTAGCTTCATCAAAAACCAGGATATTGGGCTCACGCAACAAGGCCCTTGCAATTGACAGGCGCTGTTTTTCGCCTCCGGATACTTTAACACCTCCCTCTCCAATCACAGTATCTAATCCTTTATCAGCACGGGCAAGTAAATTCTGACAGGCGGCTTTTTGCAATACACGCAGGCAGTCTTCATCGCTGGCATTAGGTCGAACAAAAAGTAGGTTTTCACGGATGGTACCGGAGAATAATTGTGTATCCTGTGTAACAAAACCTATTTTTTCACGCAATTCATCCAAATCAATAGCTGTTCCGGGAATATCATTATAAAGTACTTGTCCGGAAGCAGGGTGATATAAACCAACAAGTAGTTTTACCAGTGTAGTTTTTCCAGATCCGGAAGGGCCAACGAATGCGATTGTCTGTCCTTTTTGAGTTTCAAAGGAAATGTTTTCCAGAGCATATCGGTTTGCCGACTGATGTTTGAAGCTTACTGAATTAAATTTCAGGCTATTTATTCGTCCAAGGATTTCAGGCTTTAAGGGTTTCTTTTCTTTTGGAGTGCTTAGAATTCCTCTGAAATTATCCAGAGATACTTCAGTTTCACGATAGACATTGATGATGTTTCCAAGTTCCTGTAATGGCCCGAAGATGAAAAAGGAGTAGATAAAAAGTGAGAAAAACTCACCAACACTGATTCTACCTGCAAATATCAGGTAAAGCATTAACAGCAGAATCATGTTTCTTAATAAGTTTACAAGCGTACCCTGAATAAAACTAATACTACGTACATATTTTACTTTTTTTAGCTCAAGTTTTAAAATCTTATCAGTGGTATTACTTAGACGTTTTATTTCCTGACTGGATAGTCCAAGACTTTTTACCAGCTCAATATTTCGAAGTGATTCAGTGGTTGATCCTGCCAGAGCCGTAGTTTCACTGACAATAGTTTTCTGAACAATTTTAATTTTTTTACTTAGTACAGAACTAATCACACCAAGAACGGGGATAACAGAAACATAAACTACAGCAATTGACCAATGTATATTGATAGCATATACAAATACAAAAGTTACTCCTACCAGAGATGTAAACACGGTATTTATAAGTGCAGTAATTAGCTTTTCTGTATCAGTTCTTACTTTTTGAAGGATTCCCAGAGTTTCGCCACTTCGTTGATCTTCGAATACTGAATAGGGTAATTCAAGAGAATGTGCCAATCCATCTGAGTAAATTTTTGCTCCGAGTTTTTGGGTAATCACATTTACATAATAATCCTGAAAATTTTTGGCTACACGCGAAACCATAGCCACACCCATTGCCGCAAGAATAAGTAATCCTGCACCCTGAAAGAACTCCTCGGTGGTATAATCTTGGTAACGGGTAACATAGGTGTCGATAATCTTTTTGAATATCCAGGGATCAAGCAAGGAAAAGATTTGGTTTACTGCTGCCAGTAGCAGAGCTAGAGCAATAAGCCCTTTATAATTTTTTAAGTAGTCTGCTAATAGTTTCATAGGGTAACAAAATTAAAAAAGGGAATACTGCTTAAGCCATATTCCCCAATATTTATTATTAAAAATAGTTCAGACAGTCATGATATCTTTTTCCTTGGCCTCCATAAGCTTGTCAATTGTTACAATAAATGAGTCCGTTAATTTTTGAACATCACCTTCACCTGTTTTAATTTCATCGTCAGAAACCCCCTCAGATTTTGAGCGTTTGATCTTTTCATTGGCATCTTTACGGATATTTCTGACCGCAATACGACCTTTTTCAGCCTCTTCCTTTACTTTTTTTACCAGGTCTCTTCTGCGTTCTTCTGTTAGTGGTGGAACGTTTAGACGGATTACAACACCGTCATTTTGCGGGTTTAGACCAATATTTGCCTCCATTATTGCTCGTTCTATCGGAATAAGCATGGTTTTTTCCCAAGGCTGCACCACTAAGGTACGTGCGTCAGGAGTATTGACAGTACCTATCTGGTTTAAAGCAGTTGGTGTTCCATAATAATCTACAAATATCCCGTCAAGCATAGAAGGCATGGCTTTACCTGCACGAATTTTTACCAATTCATTGTCACAAAACTCAATGGCTTTTTCCATATGAGCTTTGGCATCATCTAGTTGTTTCTTAATTAGCTCGTTCATAATCTATTTGTTCGATCTGTAAAATTAATTAAATTCCCGTTATCCTCAAGAATTTAAGTCCTCATCAGACTTTGATTTATTAACCTTTTACCAAGGTACCAATCGGTTCACCATCTACCAGACGCATTAAATTACCTGGTTTGTTCATATCAAATACAATGATTGGCAGGTTATTTTCCTGGCATAATGTGAAAGCAGTCATATCCATCACATTGAGATTCCTCTTATAAACCTCATCAAATGTTATTTCATCATATCGTGTGGCATCAGGTTCTTTCAATGGGTCAGCAGAGTAAATCCCATCTACCCTCGTTCCTTTCATGACCACATCTGCATTAATTTCAACTGCTCTCAAAGATGCTGCAGTATCGGTAGTAAAATATGGATTTCCAGTTCCAGCGCCAAATATTACGATTCTTCCTTTTTCAAGATGACGAACTGCACGGCGGCGAATGAAGGGTTCGCAGATCTGCTCCATTTTAATGGCAGTTAGCAAACGTGTTTTCACTCCGGTTTTTTCTAATGCATCTTGTAAAGCCATGCTATTGATTACAGTTGCGAGCATTCCCATATAATCTGCCTGCACACGATCCATACCTGCTTTTTCAGCGCTTAGACCACGATAAATATTACCTCCTCCAATCACAAGTGCAATTTCAATCCCTTTTGCGTGTACTGCATGTATGTCTCGGGCATATTGAGCAACACGATCAATGTCGATACCGTATTGTTTCTCACCCATCAATGCTTCGCCGCTTAATTTTAAAAGGATACGTTTGTATTTCATGGAGATATTTTTTAAAGTTATTAAAATATATTATTGAGCTTACCTGAAAAGTAAGTACTATGATGTTTGATTTCTTTATTTATTACTATGATATCCGCTCTTCTTCCTTGCTTAATCAAGCCCCGCATATTATCTCCAATCAAACGGGCAGGATAAGTTGATGCCATACGTAATGCCTCCTCAAGGGATATTCCAACCTTCAAGACACAGTTTTCCACCGCTTTGAGCATAGATAGACATGAACCGGAAAGTGTCCCGTCAGGCATGGTATACCTGTCACCTTTGAATTCGTGCTGATAAACTCCTTCATTGGTTTCAGTAACTGCATCAGTAATCAGAAATAACCGATCAGCCAATTCACGCTTAGCCAATTCAATCATCGGAAAACTAACATGAACACCGTCGGCCACTATACTTGTATAAGGTTTTAGTTTAAAAATTGCAGGCACAAGTCCGGCAGCACGATGATGAATTGGAGGCATGGCATTGAAAAGATGGGTAGCAGCCTGTACCGGATTATTCAAAAAAGTCAAGGCTTCCTCATAGCTTGCATCGCTATGTCCGGCAGAAATAATGATATTGTTTGAATGGAGGAAATCTATCAATTCCTGATCTTGCAACTCGGGAGCAATAGTCATCATTTTTAATTCACCTTCCGCCCGCTCTACCCAGCTTTTTATTTCTGAAAGGGTTCCTTTTTTGATATATTCTTCAGGATGGGCACCTTTACGCTTTAAGTTCAGATAAGGTCCTTCAAGATGAAGACCAAGAAAATTACCTGTTGCTCTTTTGCGATAAGCTTTAGCGGCATCGATAGCTTTGAGTACGACCTCATTACTATTGGTTGCTGCCGTAGCGAAAAATCCGGTGGTACCTTCGGAGATAAGATCATTTTCCATTTGTTCCAGACCCTCAACATCTGGTAATGCTCCGAATAATTTACCGCCACTGCCATAAATCTGAAGATCAATAAGTCCAGGAGCTATGGTCAAACCTGAAAGATCTATCAGTTTAAAGCTTTCAGGAATCTGTACAGGATCTACGATGGAATGGATTTTTCCGTTGCTTATTAATAAGGCTTTATTTTCCAGTCTTTCTTCCCCGGTAAAAATACTGGCATTAATAAGTGCTTGATCCATAGTGTAAAAAATATAGGCAAAAAAAATCCCCTCCAATTTGGAGAGGATTTATTATTAAGCTCCTAACTGAACCCGTTTAAATGCGGTAACGGTGAGGCCTTTTTCTACATCATTTAAAAACTGTGCAACAGTTTTGGAAGAGTCCTTAACAAACTCCTGATTTAGTAAGGTAGAATCTTTGTAGAATTTATTAAGCTTACCTGCAGCGATTTTTTCAACCATTTCTTCAGGCTTACCTTCTGCACGGATCACATCTTTCGCAATTTCAAGTTCTCTCTCAATTGTTTTAGAATCAACGTCACCCTTATCTATTGCAACAGGGTTCATTGCAGCAATTTGCATTGCAACATCTTTTCCGATCTCATCAGCGCTCGCAGGGTTAGTGCTTAGAGCAACTAGCACACCTAGTCTGTAATTCCCGTGGATGTAAGCGATTACTTTTTCTCCTGTTATTGTTTCAAATTTTGAAACTCCAACTTTCTCACCTATGGTACCAGTTTTAGAAATGATGGTATCAGCTAACTTTTCACCATTTAACTCAAGTTTAGTTAATTCTTCCAGTGAAGCAGGATTTTTTTCAACTGCCAGATCAGCAATACTATTTGCAAAGGCCACAAAATCAGCATTTTTTGCCACGAAATCGGTTTCACAATTGAATTCAACTATAATTCCGCGTTTTCCGTCAGCTGTTGTTTTTGCAATAACAACACCCTCATTTGATTCACGATCCTGACGGCTTGCTGCAACTTTTGCACCTTTTTTACGAAGGTTATCAATAGCCGCTTCGAAATCTCCATTAGCTTCGGTTAATGCTTTTTTGCAATCCATCATACCGGCTCCGGTTTGCTGGCGTAGTTTGTTTACATCTGCGGCAGTAATTTGTACTGTAGACATTATTTAAATTATTAATGTATGAAATTTAATTAGCCCTCCCCATTACGGGGGAGGGTTGGGAGGGGGCTCCCCTATTCTTCACTCTTTGCTTCAGGCTCGGCTTCTACTGCTACACCTTCCGGACTTGTTGCCTTTCGGGTACGTTTACCTGGGGTTGATGATTCTTCTTTAGCTTCGCCATCAGAATCAACCTTAGCTTTTGCAGTTGCAGCTTCCTTATCAGCTTCTTCCTCTTTCTCGCGTTTACGTTCATCCAAACCTTCGTGGATAGCTTTCATAATAACGTCCATGATCAATGTAATTGATTTGGTAGCATCATCATTTGCTGGAACGGGGAAGTCTATGTTTGACGGATCAGAATTGGTATCAACCATTGCGAAAGTAGGGATGTTTAATTTCATCGCTTCAGCAACTGAGATATGCTCTTTCTTTACGTCAATAATAAATAATGCAGCAGGAAGACGGTTCAGATCAGCGATACCTCCAAGAAGTGCCTCTAGTTTGATACGCTCACGCTGAATCATCAACTTTTCTTTTTTCGATAAAACATCAAAAGTTCCGTCTTTAGTCATCTTATCGATGTTAGACATTTTTTTGATTGATTTGCGAACTGTTGCAAAATTGGTTAACATACCACCTAACCAACGCTCGGTTACATAAGGCATGTTTACAGAACGAGCCTGCTCAGCAACAATATCTTTAGCTTGTTTCTTTGTAGAAACAAATAAGATCTTACGTCCTGATTTTACGATTTGTTTGATCGCAGCAGCAGCTTCTTCTAATTTTGTTAAAGTTTTATTTAAGTCTATAATGTGGATGCCATTACGCTCCATGAAAATGTACGGTGCCATTTTCGGATCCCATTTGCGGGTAAGGTGACCAAAATGTACACCTGCATCCAATAAATCCTGATATGTTGTTCTTGCCATTGTCTGATCCTCCTGAGATTAACGTTTACTAAATTGAAATTTCTTACGGGCTTTCTTACGACCTGGTTTCTTACGCTCAACCATACGGTCATCGCGGGTCATAATGCCTTTTGCTCTCAATGCAGGTTTTTTCTCTGGGTCAAGCTCTACAATAGCCTTGGCAATTGCTAAACGAACGGCTTCTGCCTGTCCTTTAACACCACCGCCGGCAACGTTTACAGTCACATCGAATTTTCCTGTTGATTCAGAAACTTCGGTTGACTGCATTACGATGTATTGTAATGGCAATGTTGGAAAATACTCCTTATAATCTTTACCGTTTACGGTAATGTTGCCGCTTCCATCTGTTAAATAAATGCGTGCAACTGCGGTTTTTCTTCTTCCTGAAGTGTTTGTAGTTGACATTTCTCTTAATTACGGTTTAATGGTTGT
>CAMBFY010000031.1 GCA_945865415.1 Sphingobacterium thalpophilum | reverse complement strand
ATAGATTCTTAAGCCAGCTTGCTGGTATAAAAGATCCTGAGACTAAAAGAAAAACTATTGGTCGCGTATTTATTGAGGTTTTTGATGATGCTGCGCATGAAGTTCAGGATGTAAAATGGCTCGGTCAGGGTACAATTTATCCTGATGTGATTGAATCAGTTTCTGTCAAGGGTCCTTCAGCAACAATAAAATCTCATCATAATGTGGGTGGTTTACCTGATTTCATGAAACTCAAGGTAGTTGAGCCATTGAATACCCTGTTTAAAGATGAAGTTAGAAGGGTTGGAAAAACATTAGGAATGGATACAGCTCTTTTAGGCAGGCACCCATTCCCGGGTCCTGGTCTGGCCATTCGAATTCTGGATGATATCACTCCTGAGAAAGTAGAAATTCTTCAGGAGGCAGATTCAATTTATATCAGTAACTTAAAATCTTCCGGCTGGTATGACAAAGTCTGGCAGGCAGGAGCGATCTTTTTGCCGGTTCAGTCGGTCGGGGTAATGGGGGATGAGCGTACTTACGAACATGTAATCTGTTTAAGAGCAGTAAGTTCTGTAGATGGTATGACTGCCGACTGGAGTCATCTGCCTTATGATCTTTTGGCTAAGATTTCGAATGAAATAATTAATAATGTAAAAGGAATTAACAGAGTTGTTTATGATATTAGTTCCAAACCACCCGCTACAATTGAGTGGGAATAATTTTCGGATCGTACTATGCATGCTGATTTTTTTATCAGCATGCTCAAAAAAACTTATTCCTCCAAAACCGTTTGAAAAGCCAGAACCCATTGAAATAGTTGTGCCTAAGGTTGAACAGCCGGCGAAGAAAAATGTCAATCATTCAATTTTGCTTTTACTGCCATTTCAATTAAACACGATAAATCTTAAAACTTCCCAAAAGGGTGATCTCAACAAAGCTGATCTTGCTATTGATTTTTATCAGGGTTTCAAGCTCGGACTCGATTCCTTAAGTAGTGGAGGACATAATTTTAATTTACAGGTTTTTGATACTCAGAATCATGAAACTAGAATTGTAAATCTGGCTATGTCTGGCTCTGTTAAAAATCAGGATTTAATAGTAGGTCCAATATTTCCTGAAGGTATCCGAACTTTTTCTGAATTTTCGGATTTAGGTAAAATTCTTCAGGTTTCACCTCTGGCTGCTTCTAAGCCTTCTGAATTTAATGATCCTGATCTTGTGAGTATCAATAATTCAATCGATCAGCATGGATTGAAAATTGCAGAATTCATCAATAAGCAGTACAAACCTGAGGATGTTCAAATTGTTTTGATAAATACTCAAAAGACACTTGATGCCAGCTATTCGGGTTTTATCAAGCGTTATCTTAATGAGTTATCCGGGTCCGGCTTTAGGGTTATTGAACGTCCCAATTTTATTGGTATTGAAGGATACCTAAGTTCTACGAAAAATAATCTTGTTTTAATTACTTCCACCGACAGGGCATTTTTATTACCGGCCATTGACAAGCTTTATAATTTAAAGGATAAAAAATTAAGAATTGAGCTATTTGGGCATCCCGATTGGATGAAGGCCAGTTATCTCAACCCTGAAAAGATGCAGGCATTGAATGCCCGAATCAGCGCTTCCTATTTTGTAAATTATAAGGCTCAGAATGTTAAAAATTTTGTTGCCAGATATCGGGACGAATTTGGAATGGAGCCTTCTGAATATTCCTTTAAAGGATTTGATACAGCCTATTATTTTGGAACGTTGATTGAAAAATATGATAGACAGTATCCAGATCATTTGGTTAAGGAGATTTATAAAGGCCTTCATAATGAGTATCTTTTTGTGAAAGATCTAAAATATGGATACAGAAACACAAGCTTAATGCTTTTAAGATATCAGAATTTTGAATTACAGCTTGTAAAATGAGAGCAGAGCAACAATTGAGGTCATTTTTACGGGTATTTGAGAATTTTTCTGCTGATAAACCTCTTGCCAAATTTCTTCCTGAATACTTTAAAAGGAACAAACAAATGGGTTCTAATGATCGACGTTCTGCTTCAAGATTACTTTATAACTATTACAGACTCGGCAGAGCCATTGCCAACAAGTCTATAGAAGAGCGATTATTTCTTGCTGAATTTCTCTGTACTTCTGTAGATAACCCTTTTCTTCATCATTTTCGTTCTGATCTGAATCAAATAATTAATCTGAATATTGAAGAAAAAATTAATTTCGCTTCAATACATGAAGGATTATTGATAGATGAAGTGTTTCCATTTACCGGTCATTTATCCAATGGAATTGACAAAAGAGCTTTTCTGCAATCATTTTTTGTTCAACCCGACCTCTTTATAAGGATAAATCCACAGGCATTATCCTGGGTATTAAATACGCTTGAGGATTGCGGTATTGACTTCAGCCTGATTTCCCAGAATACAGTCGCTCTGCCAAATGGTACAAATCTGAATTCCATTTTTTCTGATAGCAATTTTCCTGTAAAGCCATATGAAGTACAGGATTTGTCTTCACAAAAAACAGCAAAATATTTCAAGCCAAATCGTTACGAGTATTGGTGGGATGCCTGTGCAGCCTCTGGAGGTAAGTCATTATTGTTGTTTTCAGAGCAAGCTGATCTTAAACTTTTAGTTTCTGATATTCGTCAAAGTGTCCTGGATAACCTGGATGAGCGTTTTATAGCTGCCGGACTTAGAACCTATCAGAAGAAAATAATAGATTTGACAAAGAACGCAGACCCTGAGATTCATGATTATGAGTTCGACGGAATCATATTGGATGCACCGTGTACAGGATCAGGAACCTGGGGTAGAACTCCGGAAATGATCAGCCAGTTTGAGGAATACAAGATAATGGGATTTCAGAATCTTCAAAAGGTTATTGCAACTAATGTGATTAAATATTTGAAGCAAGACAGACCTTTGATTTATATAACGTGCTCTGTGTTTAAAGAAGAGAATGAGGAAATTATCAGCTGGTTGCAAAAAAATCATGGAATGCAGCTGGAAGGGTATGAGTTAATTAAAGGCTACGAGGACAAAGCAGATACCATGTTTGTTGCCCGATTAATCAAAAAATAAATAGAAAGAAATTACTCTAAAAGCTTATAGTCCTGTATTATTTCTGAAAAGCTTGATTGCAATCGCCAAAAGTATAATCCCAAAGGCTTTACGCATGATGTTTAAACCTGTTTTTCCTAGTAGTTTCTCCAGATAAATTGTGTTTTTTAGAACGATATAAACAAAAATTACATTCAGAATAATACCTGTAATTATATTTTGGGTTTCATATTCCGACTTTAGTGATAACAGTGTTGTAAGCGTACCTGAACCTGCTATTAATGGAAAAGCCAATGGAACGATTGAAGCACTTTCAGGAACCTCCTCTTTAAAAAAATTGATTCCTAATATCATTTCCATCGCGATAATGAAGATTACCACAGAACCTGCAATGGCGAATGAAGAAACATCAAGCCCAATAATTTTCAACATTTCATCTCCTATGAATAAAAATAGAATCATAATGAGAAGTGCAACAATAGAAGCCTTTTCAGACTGAATATGTCCAACTTTATTTCTTAATGAAATTACTATAGGGATAGATCCGAGAATATCTATGATCGCAAACAAGATCATAGTCACTGAAAGGATTTGTTTGAAGTTAAAGTACTCCATTATCGAAATTTAAAGCTATTGTCTATTGATATTTTGGTATAAAGCAAAAAGGTTTCAGACATTTCCGAAACCTTTTTGCTTATCATTTGATTTGATTATTCATTGTCTTGCCCAAGGGTTTTTCTGTCCCTTAACTCCCGAACTTTACTATGTCTTTTGCCGTATATAAAATAAATAATTACCCCCAGAACCATCCAGATAATTAAACGGATCCAGCTTTCTGTAGGTAATGAATACATTAAATAAAGACAAACAAGAATACCCATAACAGGAACAAATGGTACAAATGGTGTTCTGAATGGACGTACTGCATCAGGTAATGATTTACGTAATACCATGATTCCAATACAAACTAAACTGAATGCAAATAAAGTACCTATACTAACCATGTGTCCCAAATCTGAAACTGGTACAAGTCCTGCAAAAAGACTTACAAATACTAGGAAAAATAAGTTTGTTTTCCAAGGGGTACGGAATTTAGGATGAACAGCTGCGAAGAATTTTGGCAATAAGCCGTCCTTGGCCATCGTATAGAACACACGGGATTGTCCCATTAACATCACTAAAATTACTGAAGTATAACCTGCTAGAATTGCTATGATCAATGCATCCTGTAAAAAGGTGTATCCAGTCATTGCAAAAGCTGTCGCAGCTGGTTTCGCATCACCTGCAAAGTCTTTATAATTAACTAGCCCTGTCATTACATAGGCAAAAAGTACGTAAAGGATAGTACAAACAATCAAGGATCCTAAAATACCTATTGGCATACCTTTTTGAGGGTTTTTTGCTTCCTGCGCTGCAGTAGAAACTGCATCAAATCCTATGAAAGCAAAAAATACTACGGCTGCTCCGGTTGAAATTCCTGTCCATCCGAAATTTTCCCATTTTCCTGTATTCTCAGGAATATACGGAACATAATTTTCAGGGTTGATATGACTCCATCCTAAGGTAATGAAAATCAATACAACAGCTACTTTAAGAATTACCAGAACGTTATTCATTGTAGCTGATTCCTGTGTTCCTCTAATTAAAACAAGTGATAATACACATACAATGAAAATTGCGGGAAGATTGATCAGTCCGCCTTCGATAATAGTTCCATCTCCAAGTTTCATTGTTTCCCAAGGTGAAACAATAATTTCATGTGGAAGATTTATGTTGTATTTATTTAATAGCTCCAAAAGGTACCGCGACCAGCTAACCGCGACGGTTGCTGCACCCAGGGCGTATTCCAGAACAAGGTCCCATCCGATAATCCAGGCCATAAATTCACCCATAGTTGCGTAAGAATAGGTGTATGCGCTACCTGCAACTGGTATCATAGATGCAAACTCCGCATAGCATAAACCTGCAAAGGCACAAGCAAATGCCGCAAGTGCAAATGAAATGGTTACTGCTGGTCCTGCATTCTCGGCAGCAGCTATTCCAGTTAATGAAAAGAGACCAGCGCCAATAATTGCACCAATTCCAAGCGCAACCAGATTAACACTACTTAGTGAACGTTTTAATGTGCCTGCACCAGTTTCATTGGATTCGAACATTAACTGTTCTATGGATTTTTTGTGGAACATATGAATTGGTTTAGTGTATGTGGTTTGTAGTTTTAAAGATTTCAAACGTAATTAATTTAATCGGAATTATGAAACCTGTGGATGAATATGAACGAATTCAGAATCATTTCTATTGGGTAGGTCTTACAAATCTTATTAAACCAAAAAAGCAGAAGAAATTTATTAAACTCCTTCTGCTTTTTTTGTTTTTCAATTATCTGCTAATTGTATCGGTTTTATTGATTAGGGTGTCGGTGACAATTTTCCCAGACTGGTCAACGGTGTTGATGATCTTCATTTCTTTTCTGACTTCAACTTTTACCTGATGGGATGTACCTGCTGAAATATGAGGTGCAATAATCAGAGAAACAATTGACATTAGTTTAATCAGAATATTCATTGAGGGGCCAGACGTGTCTTTGAATGGATCTCCAACGGTATCTCCGGTTACCGAAGCCTTATGAGGTTCAGATTTTTTATAATACATCTCGCCATTAATTTCTACACCCGCTTCAAATGATTTCTTTGCATTGTCCCATGCACCGCCGGCATTCGATTGAAACATACCCATCAAAACTCCGGAAACAGTAACGCCTGCTAATAAACCACCTAAGACTTCAGGTCCAAAAGCGAAACCAATGATTATAGGAACAATCAGTGCAATCGCTCCTGGAAGCATCATCTCACGAATTGATGCTTTAGTTGAAATAGCCACGCATTTCTCATATTCAGGCTTAGCTTTGTACTCCATAATTCCTGGAATCTCACGAAACTGTCTTCTTACTTCGTTTACCATATCCATTGCAGCTCTTCCTACCGCAGAGATACAGAGTGCCGAGAAAATAAATGGAATCATACCCCCAACAAAAAGTCCGGCTAAAACATCAGCTTTGTAGATATCGATACGATCAATACCGGCAACTCCAACAAATGCGGCGAATAAAGCCAGAGAGGTTAAAGCTGCAGATGCAATAGCAAACCCTTTTCCGGTAGCAGCTGTTGTATTTCCAACAGCATCTAAATTGTCTGTTCGTTCTCTTACTTCCGGAGGCAGGCCGCTCATCTCAGCAATACCGCCTGCATTATCGGCAATTGGACCGAATGCATCAATGGATAATTGCATTGCTGTAGTAGCCATCATTCCTGCCGCTGCAATTGCTACGCCATAGAAGCCAGCAAAGTGGAATGAACCATAAATACCTCCAGCAAGTACCAGGATCGGCAAAACCGTTGATTCCATTCCAACTGATAGTCCTGCAATAATGTTAGTTGCATGACCAGTAGACGACTGACGTATGATACTCAATACCGGGCGTTTACCCATTGCAGTATAATATTCAGTTATTAAACTCATCAGCGTACCTACAATAAGTCCGACAACGATCGCATAAAAAACATCCATTTTGCTGAATTCGAAGCCCCGGATAAGCATATTTTCTGGAAGCATCCAGTCCACTGCAAAATAAGAAACAATGGCAGTTAAAACGATTGATGACCAGTTTCCCATATTCAGTGCATTTTGAACACTGTCAGTTTCTTTGCTGATTTTAACAAATGCAGTAGCAACTATTGACAAAATGAGTCCGAGACCGGCTATAAGCATTGGTAACAATATTGGGGCAATACCACCAAAATTATCAACCGAGGTGATTTCACGTCCAAGAATCATTGTTGCAAGAATAGTGGCAACATATGATCCGAAAAGATCAGCACCCATACCCGCTACGTCACCTACATTATCACCTACATTATCAGCAATGGTAGCAGGGTTACGAACATCATCTTCAGGAATTCCTGCTTCAACTTTTCCCACAAGATCTGCTCCTACGTCGGCAGCCTTAGTGTAAATACCGCCACCAACACGTGCAAAAAGTGCAATCGATTCAGCACCAAGTGAGAACCCGGCCAGAACCTCAAGCGCCTTCTCCATTTCCTTGCCGTTTACGTTTGCACCTGTATTGATTACATATATTTGATAAAATACAATAAACAAACTTCCTAAACCAAGAACTGCTAGACCTGCAACACCAATACCCATAACACTACCAGCTGTAAATGAGACTTTCAAAGCACTTGCAAGACTAGTTCTTGCTGCTTGAGTAGTTCTAACATTTGCTTTTGTTGCGATATTCATTCCAATGTATCCTGCTAGAGCAGATGTAAATGCACCGATAATAAAAGAAATAGATATAACCCAACTTGATGTTTCAACAAGGGTGCCTGAATAAGCTAAAAGAATGGCTGCAATGGCAGAAAAATAGCCAAGCACTTTCCACTCTGCTTTGAGAAAGGCCATTGCTCCGTCAGCAATATAACCAGAAAGTCTTTGCATGTTTTCGTCGCCGGCATCCTGCTTAGTAACCCAGGCTGATTTAACAGCCATTACTAGAATACCGAAAACACCCATTGCAGGTATTAGATAAATTAAATTGTTTTGTAAAAACTCCATAGAAACCACTATTTATTATTGATAATTTTTCTTTTACGAACGCCAAAAATAGCAGGGTTATTCTATTATTCAAACATAGAAATTCATATTGTTGTGATATTCAGTTTCATTAATCTATAATATATTATATATCTATTGATTATGAGGTAGTTATCTCTAAAAATTATTTACAACATTTGTACTTTTTTTTTGCTTTTTTTTAGAAATTTTTGGATTGAGTTAAATTAGTTGGGCAAGAGGTCTTATTTTATTGTAAGTTTAATCTGAAATTAATTTTTAAACAATATGAATGAAATTTTAGAGCAAAGTGAAATGAAGCGCGAGCTCGGGTTACTGGATGCAACTTTACTGGTTGCAGGGAGTATGATCGGGTCTGGTATTTTCATTGTAAGCGCCGATATAACACGAAATGTAGGTTCTGCAGGATGGTTGATTACCGTCTGGCTGATTACCGGTTTAATGACCTTGATTGCAGCGGTAAGTTATGGCGAATTAAGCGCTATGTTTCCTAAGGCTGGCGGACAATATGTTTACTTAAAAGAGGCTTATAATCCATTGGTTGGCTTCTTGTATGGCTGGAGTTTTTTCGCAGTTATTCAAACTGGTACTATAGCTGCTGTTGGGGTTGCATTTTCTAAGTTTACAGCTTATCTCTGGCCAGCAGTTAGTGAGGATATCATTTTATTTAATCTTGGTTCAATATCAGTCTCACCTGCGCAGGTT
Source organism: Sphingobacterium thalpophilum (assembly GCA_945865415.1). Classification (GTDB taxonomy): domain Bacteria; phylum Bacteroidota; class Bacteroidia; order Sphingobacteriales; family Sphingobacteriaceae; genus Daejeonella; species Daejeonella thalpophilum_A. Next base: position 9,469 of record CAMBFY010000031.1, on the reverse strand, counting down.
CTTGCTATAGTAATTATTATTCTGCTTACTTACATAAATACCAAAGGAGTAAAAGGGGGTAAAATTATTCAGACTTCCTTTACGATGACAAAGCTGGTGAGTTTATTTGGCTTGATCATTTTTGGTTTCATCATGCTTAAACCTGATATATGGGAAGCCAACTGGGCTAATGCCTGGAGCATGCAAAAGTTGACTGTTGGTGGAACTGTTGAGTCCTATACCCTAGTTGCTGCCTTAGGTGCTATAGCAGCAGCAATGGTTGGTTCAATTTTTAGTAGTGATGCCTGGAACAATATTACCTTTATTGCCGGTGAGGTGAAAAATCCAAAACGCAATATCGGGCTCAGCTTGTTTTTGGGAACTTTGATTGTAACTGTAATTTATGTTCTGGCTAATCTGGTTTACATGGCGGTTCTGCCATTACAGGAGATAGCAACTGCAGATAAGGACAGGGTTGCAGTTGCTGCATCCAGCGTAATATTTGGAAACATAGGTACAGTAATTATTGCGCTTATGATAATGGTTTCCACCTTTGGTTGCAATAATGGATTAATTCTCGCAGGTGCAAGAGTATACCATACCATGGCAAATGATGGTTTATTCTTCAAAAAGACTGCTTCATTAAACAAACATGCCGTACCCGAGTTCGGGTTATGGCTTCAATGTCTTGTGGCATCGGTACTATGCTTAAGTGGCAAATATGGGGATCTGCTGGATATGATTTCTTTTGTGGTTGTTATATTCTATGTTCTGACTATAATTGGTATTTATGTATTGAGGGTTAAACGACCTGATTCAGAAAGGCCATATAAAGCGTTTGGATATCCATTTCTACCTGCAGTATATATTTTGATGGGAATTTGTTTTTGTACTCTGCTCATTATTTACAAACCAAATTTCACATGGCCTGGTCTCATTGTTGTGATAACCGGTGTTCCGGTTTTCTACATGTGGAAAGCTTTTGACAAGAAAGATGTACAAGCAACAAAGGACTAAAAATCTCTCTTTATGATCTATAGCTTGTAATTGTGACCAATATCTTCAAATCCGTTGATCTTGGTCATGTTTCTGTTGGTTGGTTTTTCAGAATTTAGTCTTATTAAACAATAAAACTATGAAAAGTTTGAAAGATAAAGTTGCAATCATTACCGGATCTGGATCGGGTATTGGAAGGGCAGCAGCAATTTTGTATGCCAGTGAAGGTGCTAAAGTGGTTGTTTCTGATATAAATGAAGAACATGGCCATGCAGTTGTTGCAGAGATCAGTAAAGCAGGGGGACAGGCCTTTTTCATAAAGGCAGATACCAGTAAAGCTGAAGATAACAGAAATCTTGTCGAAAAATCCGTATCCAAATACGGGGCATTGCACATTTCTGTAAATAATGCAGGCATCGCTGGGCCAATTAGTAATCTTGTTGAATATCCTATTGATGGATGGCAAAAAGTTATTGAGACAAATTTATCCGGAGTTTTTTATGGATTGAAATATCAGATTCCGGCTATGATGAAATCAGGCGGTGGTAGTATTATAAATATTGCATCAATTCTGGGTGCAGTGGGTACTAAATCTTCGCCTGCCTATGTTGCAGCAAAACATGGTATAGTTGGTTTATCTAAAGCTGCTGCACTTGAATATGCAGATCAAAAAATCAGAGTCAATTCAGTTGGGCCAGGGTATATTAAAACACCAATGGTAATGAATGCATTGGATGAAGATATTCTCAAAGCCATTGTTGGATTACATCCAATTGGTAGATTGGGTGAATCAGAAGAAATTGCTGAGCTAATTCTTTGGTTAGGATCTGATAAGTCTTCTTTCGTTACCGGATCCTACTATCCAATTGACGGGGGCTACCTGGCACAATAATTAATTACCATAATTATTGAATTAAGGTAAGCTGAAATTAATGGGTAGTGTATAAGCTACCCTCACTTTTTGCTCTTCTCCATCACTATTTGTTATACTGATCACAGACTTATGCAACTGCTCTTTTGTAGGAATATCTGATTCTGACTGATTTGCAGGAACTACACTCATCTTTGCATACTGAACACTTTTTTGCTGCACTGGTTTAGCTGAAGTTTTTGTAATGGGCTGTTTTTTTGGTTTGACCTCCTTAATTCTTGAAAGAAGGTTGATCTCGATGATCTTTACCTGTTCGTGATTCTCTTCGGCAGTATTTGTTTTAGAAATCTGATGAATGAGCCAGGGTGTAATGACCAAAATAGAGAAGAATCCGGCTGCATAACAGAAAGCTTTAACAGTAGTTGCAGCATTGTTCTTTCTCAATTCATAAGCACCATAGGCTTTGTTACGATTTTTGAATACAAGATCCAGCCACTGTTTCCCGTATAAATTTTGACTGAAACTTATCATCAGCTTTGAGTTTATATCTCATTGATGATAAATATAGAAGAATCCATAATCCGGGAGTAATTTATTGGAGCTAAATTACTTAGGATTTATACAATTGGTTAAACCACCTCTGCGACCACAAACGTACTGCCGCCAACAAAGATCAGATCATTCTTATTGGCAGATTTTTTTGCTGCATCAAGGGCATCACCCACAGAAGAATAATATTCACCATACAAATTGTATTTGTTGGCCTCATCTCTTAGCTCAATTGCTGGCTTTGCCCTTGGTAAATCAGGTTGACAAAAGTAATATGTGGCCTCCTCAGGAAGCATTTTTAAAATTCCTGAGCTGTCCTTATCTCCAAGCATTCCGATAACCATATGAAGCCGGTTATAAGAGCTCTGTTCTATATTTTTCATCACTTCCCTGATCCCATCTTCATTATGTCCGGTATCACAGATAACTAAAGGAGCTTCCTGCAACATTTGCCAGCGTCCCATTAGCCCTGTTAAAGCCTTAACCTGCCTAAGTGCTTCAATAATGTTCTGATCGGATATTTCATAATCCAATTTCCTTAACTGCTTCACAGCGCTTAAAACGCCCCCCAGGTTTTTTAACTGGTAGGTTCCTGTGAGGTCTAATTCAATTTCAGTAAAGCTGAAACAGGCTGGAATTGTATCATTTCTCTGACGGATATCTAATTTTAAAAATTCAGGTAAATTTTGTTGAGAACTACTCATTTCTATTGACCATTCTTCACTTGCAAATATGATTTTCGATTGTTGCTCTTCTGCCTTTTTTAAAAAAATATCAGCTACTTCACTTTGTTGTTGACTAATTACTACCGGAGCTCCTTTCTTTATTATTCCGGCCTTCTCTCCGGCTATTAATTGCAGGGTATTTCCCAGAATATTCATATGGTCATACCCTATATTACTGATCAGGGAAAGTTCAGGATTTATTACATTTGTAGAGTCGAGTCTACCACCTAAACCAACCTCAATAATTGCAATATCCACTTCATTTATTGCGAAATGGTTAAATGCCATCGCGACTGTTGCTTCAAAAAAGGAGGGTTCAATTCCTTCTATAAATTCATAATTATTATTTACGAATTCCAAAACATCTTGTTCTGATATCATTTCACCGTTTATACGAATCCGTTCCCTGAAATTTTTAAGGTGAGGAGAAGTGTACAAACCGGTTTTATAACCGGCTGTTTGAAGGATTGCAGCGAGCATATGTGATGAAGAACCCTTGCCATTGGTTCCACCAATATGTAGCGATTTAAATTTTTTATGTGGTTCAGAAAGATGAGCACAAAATTTTTCGGTGTTGATGAGATCTGCCTTTATTGCAATGGCACCAAGACGTGAAAACATGGGAAGCCTGGAATACAGGTAGGAAATTACAGCAGCGTAAGAATGAAATACTCCTGAAGCCTCAGAATTATCGGAAGTTATCTCAGGAACATTCATTAGCCAATTATGTGAAACTTATTTAACCTTGAAGTTGAACATCACCACTCCGATCTGAACTTCTGGTGCCGATTCCAGCTTGTTCAAAGAAGATCCAATTACTGCTAGGCGACATTTTTCCCAGATATCTTTATCCGACAAGGTGGTGCCTTTAACCCCAGGAATTGCATTTACAACCACTCCGTTTTTATCTACAAATATCCGTACAGCAACCCGGCCATATTTCTGACCATTATCCTTAGGTGGGGTAAGATTTGTGAATCTGCGACTTTTCAGATCCAGACTATATGGCCCGTTTCCTGACCCTCCTTCACCATAATCAGGCGACAAAGGGTCGCCATTGGTACTACCCTGGTTTCCTGCAACTGTACCCGTACCATCACCCTTCCCCAAGCCATCATTTTTCTTTCCTTTGTACAAGGCATTTTGATTAACAACGGGTTTGTTATCTTTAGCAGGAGTTGATATAGCCGGTGATTTGGTACTACTTTTTTCTTTTGTTATGACTTCTGGAGCTTCTTCATTATCCTGAGTAGCAATTGTTTTATCTGAAACTTCAGAATTGGATTCGTTTGAAGTGGTATTCTCAATGATCACCTTATCCGGTGATGTAAGATTAGCGTCCGGTGAGGTAGAAGGCTCTTCAACGCTCATATAGTCATCGCCCGTGCCAAATTCAGAAGTTCCATAATTCACAATTATTCCTCCGGTACCTGTATCCGGTTCAACACGGCTGGCAACAATAAAGTAGCTTATCACCAATAAAGCAAGCATTATACCTGTAGAAATGGCATATGCTTTTGGATAATTGTTTTCTTCTTGTCGGCGGTATTCAATCATTTTTTTGTTTCTGTCGCTAAAACAAGTTTTACCTTCAGTTTATTAGCAATATCAGTCAATTCGATTACATTTTCAATTGCTATGGTACGGTCAGCATAGAGTATGATGGTTAAATCTGGGTTTACCTTTTGATAGGTTTCTATGCTTTGAAACAGATTTGCTGCATCCACTTGTTTTTTCTCTACATAATACTCCAGATCCTTTGTTATGGAGACATTAATTGTTTTCTGTGGAATGGATTGTCCGGAATTTGAACGTGGTAAAAATAATTTGACCACATTGGGGTTTGCAACTGCTGAAGCCAGCAGGAAGAATAATAGCAGGAAAAACATGATGTCATTTAATGCTGAGGTGTGGACTTCAACGTTCCCTCTTTGACGTTTTCTTAAATTCATTTGCCCGGCTCCTCTAGTAGGTCAATAAATTCAATCGCATCAGTTTCTATTTTCAGGATGATACGGTCTACCATTATATTCAAGATATGGTAAAGCACATAAGCGATGATACCGATAATCAGTCCGGTGGCTGAAGTAATCATTTTTACATACAGTCCACCAGAAATAGTTCCAATTTCAATAATTCCTTTTACTGAAACCTCATGAAATATGGTAATAACACCAATGATAGTACCCACAAAACCAAGCATTGGGGCAATACCTGCAATGATACCGAGTATGCTTATGTTTTTCTCAAGTTTTGAAACCTCAAGTTTTCCAACATTTTCAATAGCACCTTCAATATCTTTAATTGGTCTTCCTATGCGTAGCAGGCCTTTTTCAAGCATTCTTCCCAATGGCGTATTGCTGTTTCTGCAAATGGCTAGAGCTGAATCAAGTTTAGCAGATTTTACACTCTGTTTGACTTGTAACATGAGGTTCATTTCGTTTTTAGAAGCTTTACGAATGGTTAAATAACGCTCCACAAAAATTACCAGACCCATAAAGGCCAGAAAAGCGAGCGGTACCATAACCCAGCCCCCTTTGAACAGTAACTCAATGAATCTTAATTCTTCACTTGCAGGCATTGTTTGAATGGTTGATGCTGCAGCATCAGCTACAGGGTTTAACGTGTCAATTTGCAGTAGAAACATTCTTATGGATTTTTTACGGTTTAACTCTGGCTATCCAGGCATCTTTATTGATATTTTTTTGAATCTGCTTGAGTTCAGTATTTGCAGATTCTTCTTCTGTAAATGAACCCAAACTGATTTTCATCATTTTCCCTGGTAGGTTCTCAACAATTTTTGCTTTATAACCTTTTGAACTCATCTCGATTATATAGTTTTCTGCATCTTTTTTTCTTGCAAATGCAGCAACAATTATCTCATAGCTAAGCCCTTCATTATTTGCAGGAACTTTTTCTTCAATTGAAACTTCAACGGGTTTATTTGGAATTTCTTTTTGTACAATTTCTTGATTATTATCATTAGTTACTGCAACACTATCAGTTTTCGCCGGTTTGGTAGTTAATGAGTCTGCAGTTACCGGAATTAAAGTTTTTACAGGTTCAACAGGAAATGATGAATTGACTTTAGGCAATAGGGTATTCCTTATAAATTGATTGAAATCCTGATCAAAAAAATATAATGAAAAGAGTGAGCCAGAAATAGCCAGAATGCTGATTAGTAGAATAGGCAGAAGTCTGGCTTTTGGCGCATCAAAATAAATTTCTTCATCCAGTTCATCTTCTTCAACCTGAGAAGGGTTTACCGCATCATCTGTTATGATTTTTTTATTTGAAGGAGGAATGGGTGATATTTTAAGGTCAGGAATAGGTTTTAGCCCATAAAATTTGTCTACAATTCCGAAACTCTCTGATTGCTTAAATGTCAAATGGTCATTTTCCTTATGAAGGCTGCCCAAATGATTTATTTCAACAGTATCTGAACTATTCAGGATATCCAGAATTGTTTCTGTAAAATTTTTGATCAATTCTTCTGATGAAGAGATACTAAGACTTCTCTTCAGACTTATATACTCACTTAATCCGGAGAAGACAAACGTATTTTCTTTGAATGATAAGTGATAAGAAGGAGGATAGAATAGATTACTGCTTTTATCAAATTTACCAGGGATCCTTTCTTTGGTAAAAGTCCCCAAACCGACGACGCTTACCTCATCCTGTTCACCTAACAATTCTGCGATGTATAGCCCGATTTCCATTATGCGGTAAAGTTAATTTTTAATTATCAATAGACAAAAAATGCATTAGAATGCATAGTTAACCCCACCTAAAACGTTCATTCCCAATCTTGGATAATAAAGAAATCTTTGATATTGCTTTCCAATCAGATTATTGGCACGAATATAAACACCGATTTTATTGCTTACTTTGTATTCTGCACCTGCACTCAGATCAATAAAGCCGTCTATACTTCTGGAATTAAATGTTCCCGGTGTTTTATTTACCCTTGCATAAACATTATCTTGAAACAATACTTCAGCATCAACAATTACCTTTCTGTCAATCTGGAGCTTAGCATTAGAAATCAGTCGGAAACTAGGTTTAAACCAGGCTGCTTTTTCTGAAGCCAGTGTATAATTAAACAGCTGGGCTTTGCCATTCAGATTTAGAAATTCTGATGCTTTAATATTGATTTCACCTTCAAAACCTAAAATATTACTTTGTCCATTGTCATAAACTGTTTCAAACCTGTTTGTTAGAGTCTGGCTGTTTACAAATAATTGTAGATCGTCTACTGTTTTGTACCAGGCCATTATTTTGTATCCGAATTCGGCACTGGCATTCCCTTTTAATCCACCATAAATATTCATTTTCTCCAGAGAATTTTTGATTGCGATGTTTTTGTTAAGATAAGGATTTTCAAAGGCAAGATCTCTAAGGCTTGTTTTTAACACATCTCCATTTACACCGGCAAATAGGGTAGCATATCCAAGTATAATTGGCAGTTCAGCAGAAACTGCAGGTAAGATATTAAGTCTTGTTTGAGTTCCAAATTCCTGAACTATATTTACTCCAAGATCAAGATTAAAACCTTTAGCCTTTAGTTTTAAGTAGGGGTTGGCTCGCAGGATATTGTTTCCTATCTGATAAGACTGGTCTTTTGTTGATGTTAAATCAATGGAAGCATTTACGCCAATATTTGATTGTTTTACTACCTTATTAAGCGATCCTCTGAGTAACACTGAACTTTCGCGGGCATCTTCAATATTACTGAACTGATAGGCATTGATATTTGCAAAATAATTGAAAGAGCTTGTTTCGGAATAACTGCTCACAATTTCAGCTTCACCACCTATTGTGCTGAATTGTAATTTGCTCATATTGGTAGCAACTGAAGACAGCGGGTCAAAGCCATAGAAATTACTGGCATTTCTGTCGTAAATCAATTTTCCACTCAAAGAATAATCATCAGTAATTGTACGCCCAAACAAACCGAACTCCTGTCTTGAAAATTGCTGTAACTCCATACTGCCTTTTTGTGAAAGATGTTTAACAAAAGCACCAGCTTGAAGTGCTTCATCCTTTCCGGTACTGATATAGATCTCACCTAATGCAGTATTGAAATTACCGCCACCAGCTTTTACATAATTATTGCTAAGTATGACAGGCTGCTCATCCGCCATTTTTTGAGCTTGTAATTCTTTTATGTTGGTATTTAAATCCAGTTTTTTATCAATGATATTGTATGTAAGTACCGGTTTAAATGCTGCCACAGTATTCATGTCAGGATTTCTTCTTATTTTAACAGCATCTGCAAGAACAGGTTTATAGGGTCTGACAACTTCTATTTCTTCCAACAATGTTCCACCCGCTGCTGCTTGCTGTGCAGGAGGGTTCTGATCGTTTTTTACCTGTGCATTGGTCAATACAGACAAACTAAATAAGCTTAGAAGCAGAGTATATTTTAATGTATTGAAATTCATTATTTAGCGCGTTTATTTAGTGAATCCAACTTTTCTTTAGCCAACAAAAGAATGCCATCTTCCTTCTCATCATAATTTTCAATTACACTTTGAAGTGTGCTCTTCGCCTGGAAAATATCCTTCATGGCAACATAATTGTCAGCAATCAGGATATAGGTTTTGGCAACCCAATAATCATGGGATGGCATTTTATTAGTCAAATCAAATGCGGTAGCTAGTGATTTTTTAAATTCTTGTTTTTTATATTGTAGTTCTGCTAAAAGGTATTTCGCTTCTGCACCGGTGACAGTTTGGGTACTGTCTGCAATTAACTCTATTTCTTTAACAGCCTCAATGGTATCACCAATTATCAGATTCGCCTTTCCGGCATATAGTCCAGCTCTTAAAATATCCTCTTCAGATGATTTTTCTGATTCTCTGATGAATTTCACGTATTTAAGGGTCTCATCAGGTAAACCCATGCTGGCATATGCTTCCATCAAATTATTAACTGCGAAATTGTAATTTGATTTATATTCTGAGGTTAATTCCAGCTTTTTGAGGTGTACAATAGCTTCATTATACTTTTCTTGTGAGATGTAAATTTTGGCAATACTCATTAGAGCCCTTTCGGTGTAATCGCTTGTCCAATCATTTAGAATATATTCATAATCTGGAATGGCTTCATCTGGTCGTTTTAATCTTACCAGACTTTCAGCTCTGATGAATTTTGCATGTTTATCATGTGCAGCTTTTGGAAATTTATCAAAATAAGCATTCACCGACTCAAATGTACCCTGATAATCACCATTTAAAAAGCGGTTATTTGCAGCTTGAAAGGTGATAAAATCCTGTTCATAAGCGCTTAAGTTTCCTATACTGGTACTGTTTGCATAGTCCAGAAACCCTGCTGCGTCAGATCTTTG
>CAMBFY010000030.1 GCA_945865415.1 Sphingobacterium thalpophilum | reverse complement strand
TTATCCCATTCGTCAGTTGATAACAATTTCCACTTAACCCTTGTTATGTCAACTCCAAATTCTGTTAGCCATCCACGACTTAAAAACATCATTAATACTTTATTCTCTTGTAAGTTAGCTTCATTTGTTAGTCTTACTCCAAAATTTATTATGGATACATTTGATAAATCTGAAGATTTAACTCCTTCAAAATCTATTATAGACAATTCAAATTTCTTTACATCATTCTGACTTTCAAGTAGATGCTCTGTAGCATATAACTCCATTTGCTCTTTATATCTTTCAATAGCAATTCCAGCGGCCACAGCACCTAGAATAGCCCCAGCAGCTACTGCAGCAGCTGCATTTTTTTGAGCCTGAGTGTTTTGCACATTTAGAATGAGTGCGATAAGCGTAAAAAGCAATATTTTTTTCATGTGATTTAGTTTAGAAATGACTTTATAAATTTACTTGATTTTGCCTAAACGATAACTTGGTACAACATTATAAACAATGCGGTGCTTTTTCGATTGTTTACAAGTCAAAAATGTAAATTAAAGAAAAGTTTTTAACGTGCCGGGCTTTCAAAAAAAATAATTTTGTAACCTGATATTTAACAATTATCCTAACCTAGATCTTATAAAGAAATTGAATTTGTTTTTATATTTGTTTAGCCTGAATATATTTGACATTATAATTTTCCACCATTATGCAAAACATAAACAAAACTCATAAACTATCATTTCTAATCCTACTCTCCATTTTGTTGGCAATTTCAACAATTAGCTTTACAAACCGCTTCCAGCAGGAAGATTCCAGTGCAATAATTGGAGTATGGAAAACTGGTGAAGGAAACGCGATGGTTAGAATTTATAAAAACGGTGAGAAGTTTCAAGGTAAGATAGTATGGCTTAAAGAACCAAATGATCCTGAAACCGGAAAACCTAAATTAGATAAAAATAATCCTGATGAAGCGAATCGAACTCGTCCGATTCTAGGCTTAGTTAATATTTGGGGCTTCAGTAATACGGGGAAAAACCTTTGGGAAGATGGCAATATCTATGATCCTAAAAATGGAAACACCTACTCTTGTTCAATAAAAATGATCAATTCAAAAATCCTGGAAGTAAGAGGTTATATTGGTGTTTCGTTATTGGGAAGAACAGATACCTGGACCAAACAAGTTGCCAAAAACTAAGGAGAAACAAGATTAATGCTGAGATTAAAGTAGAATGGATTACCCAGGTTACTGGTAAAATAGCGTTGATTATTCTCTTTGCTATCATATTCATTCATAACATCAAAACGCCAGTTGTAACGAACTCCTGCCTGAGCACTAAACCATATAAAACCCTTGATTTTTTTGTCCCAAATGATCCTGGGTTTAATCTCTCCTCTCTGAATAAATACTTCCTTGTTTTGACTGTTTGGTAAATCCATCCAAAATTGATTACCCTCAAGCTCAAAACCTAACTGTAAGATATTAGATGCTGAAAAATTATACTTTAGATGACCTCTAGCTGGAAGTAAAAGTTCCATCCCCCAATGATCATTGAAGGTTTTGTTCCAGAATAGTACAGGTACGTGTAAAATCTGTCCGGCACGATATGTCCGGGAAATACCTGCTCCTATCATATTTTTTTCAGAGGTTTTCCAGCCGTAAATGGCAGACCCACTAACCGTTATTGCTTTTGAAGATATGTCAGTGAACTCCCGGAATACACCATTAATATCGGCACTTGCCTGAAAAATTAAAAAATTCTTTTCATTCAATGGCTTAAACACTGTAGAATTGATTCCAGATGTGATCATTGATCGCTTATCAAGATTAGCAGCAAATAAATTAGTTCCGGGATTATCCACATTAAATTTACTGCCCCAATAATTAGCTCCTAATTGCCAAATAATCTTGTTTGTTGAAATTACAGGAATGTTGGCTTGTGCTCTTAAGGAAGAAACCTGATTGACCCTAAAATTTTGCATCGCAGGTAACATAGCTGAAATTGGGACACTTGGCATATCAAATCCGGCATGATACTCATAACCCAGACTGACTATTCTCTGAGGAAGCTGATTTAAAATCTTCTGAGTAGTGTAGCGTTCAACCCCCTCTGCATCACCAAATTTGCTGTAATCGATGACATCGGCTGAATCCACCTGAGCGATTGCAAGCTTTGAGCAAACAATTAAAAAACCAACAAAAATTCTTCGTAGCATAGTTAAAAATACTTTATTTAAGGGTAAATATAAAACGATAATTGCCTAATTACCTCCTTTGCATGGAGTTTTTTACCTGATTTGACCAAATAATGACCTATGTTCAATTCCTCAACCGAAAATATGAAATGCTGCGAATACCCGGTTTTATTTCAAACGGCAGCTGATCCATATTGCAGGACTGCCCGTCCCAATGAAACACAGCTGCGAGTATAATAAACCTTGCCGAAGGAAGTAGCTTCCGGCTACTGACATTTTGAACTAGATCCTGATTTATTGCCGGAACTACTCTCAAGGAAAGGACTGAACTAAGTTATAAAAAGCAGGTATTGGTTTTCAAAGTCAACTAATCCTTTTTACAAAGTCTTATTTAGATCATTAAAAATCCAGTCTTTAAAACTTCTTTAGATTGAATTCATACTAATTAAAGGAATTAAACAGTTATTTCCCTGTGGTTGGTGTTATTACCGACCATTTGATAGATGGTTCTTGGTACGGTGACAACACCTACCAAAGGGGAATTTTAATCAGCTTTTACTAAAGTTAACATAGATAAAATCTATACAACTATAAACATAATCAATAAGACTTATATTGAATATTGATGTACTTTTGAGGAGCTAAATTTACGTTGACATCTGTAATTTCAGCTTAATTCTAAAAAATCTTGACTAATATGGAAAACAACTCATCCCAGGCCAAATGCCCATTCGGACATGGCTCACTGAAACCAAGCGCAGGTGGCGGCACAAGCAACCGCGATTGGTGGCCGAATCAATTAAAACTGAACATCCTTCGTCAAAATTCTTCGTTATCCAACCCAATGGGCGATCATTTTAATTATGCTGAAGAGTTCAAAAGTCTGAATCTGGATGCTTTAAAGAAAGATATTTCTGATTTGATGACAGATTCTCAGGATTGGTGGCCTGCAGATTATGGCCATTATGGTCCGTTTTTCATACGCATGGCATGGCATAGTGCCGGAACTTACCGTATTCAGGATGGACGCGGAGGAGGAGGATCGGGTACACAACGTTTTGCACCTCTAAATAGCTGGCCTGATAACGTAAACCTGGATAAGGCTCGCTTACTACTTTGGCCAATTAAACAAAAATACGGCAAGAAAATTTCCTGGGCAGATCTGATGATCCTTGCCGGTAACTGTGCCCTTGATTCAATGGGTCTTAAAACCTTTGGATTCGGTGGTGGACGTGAAGATGTTTGGGAGCCTGAAGAGGATATTTACTGGGGTTCCGAAAAAGAATGGCTGGCTGATCAACGTTATACAGGCGACCGTGAACTTGAAAATCCACTGGCTGCTGTTCAAATGGGATTAATTTATGTAAACCCGGAAGGCCCAAATGGAAATCCGGATCCTATTGCAGCTGCACGCGATATTCGTGATACTTTTGGCCGGATGGCGATGAATGATTATGAAACTGTTGCTTTAATTGCCGGTGGTCATACTTTTGGCAAAGCACATGGTGCTGCAGATCCAAATCAATACGTTGATGTAGCACCTGCTGCTGCAGGTATTGAAGAACAAAGTATGGGTTGGAAAAATTCGTATGGTAGTGGTAAAGGAGTTGATACCATAAGCAGTGGATTGGAAGGTGCCTGGTCAAATACACCAACTCAATGGAGTAATAATTATTTCATTAACCTTTTTAGTTACGAATGGGAGTTAACCAAAAGTCCTGCCGGCGCACATCAATGGATTCCAAAAAATGGAATGGGTGCAGATTCTGTGCCTGATGCTCATGACCCATCAAAGCGTCATGTGCCTATCATGTTTACTACTGATCTTGCCTTGAGATTAGATCCTGCCTATGAGAAGGTTTCAAGACATTTTTATGAGAATCCGAATGAGCTTGCGGATGCTTTTGCAAAAGCCTGGTACAAACTTACTCACCGCGATATGGGACCAATATCTCGTTATCTTGGCAAAGATGTACCATCAGAAACACTAATCTGGCAAGATCCAATTCCTGCAGTTAGTCATGAGTTGATCGACAGTAATGACATCTCTGCATTAAAAGTTAGCATCCTGGCCTCAGGTTTATCAGTATCGCAACTGGTTTCAACAGCATGGGCTTCTGCTTCAACCTTCCGTGGTTCTGATAAACGTGGAGGAGCTAATGGTGCACGTGTTCGTTTGGCCCCACAAAAGTATTGGGAAGTTAATAACCCATCGCAACTTTCTCAGGTGCTTGATAAACTGGAAATTATTCAACATGAATTTAATAATAGCCAGTCTGGCAAGAAAGCAGTTTCAATCGCTGATCTGATTGTTCTTGGCGGATGTGCAGGAATTGAAAAAGCTGCAAAAAATTCAGGCCATGATGTTTCAGTTCCTTTCACTCCAGGTCGCGGCGATGCTTCACAGGAACAAACCGATGTAGAATCTTTCGCAGTTCTGGAGCCACTTGCAGATGGATTCCGTAACTACCAGAAAGGTAGAGCAACTTCTTCTGCTGAAGAAATGCTACTTGACAAAGCACAATTACTGACTCTTACAGCTCCGGAAATGACGATTCTTGTAGCTGGTATGCGGGTTTTAAACACAAACTTTGATCAATCAAAGCATGGGGTATTTACCAGCAATTCAGAAGCACTAAGCAATGACTTCTTCTTGAATTTACTTGATATGAATACAACCTGGAAAGCAATTTCTGAATCCAAACAAACCTTTGAAGGTCAGGATCGCGCTACAGGTGAAATCAAATGGACTGCTTCTCGCGTCGATCTGATCTTCGGCTCAAACTCCGAACTCCGTGCAATTGCTGAGGTTTATGGATGTGCAGATGGTAAAGAGAAATTCGTCAAGGACTTTGTTGCAGCATGGACTAAAGTAATGAACCTTGACAGATTTGATCTGGTCTGATTGAATTTTAAATAATGTAATAAAAAGGTGGTCAGGAAATGAACCACCTTTTTTTATGACTATTTAAATGTTTGCATTACCGCAGATGAATATTTAATTTTGCAACTAAAATATAGTTGCAAAATTAAATAACCTTTTATAGATTTGTAATAACCGCTAAATAATTAAATAAATATTTGAAGCTGCTGGTAAATATATTGGATCAGTTAACAAAACTGTTCCATTCCCCTTTGGTAAGTGTTGTCACCGTACCAATAACCATCTATCAAATGGTCGGTAATAACACCAAGCAGAGGGAAACTATTAAGAAGGTTTTTGTCTGCACCTAAAGATTTTACCTGGGAAGAACGGGTTAAGATTCTGGCATCCTTTGGTTATAAGGAAATTATTACCGGAAAAACGGGAGGATCGAGAAGGAAATTCAAAAACGTTAAAAATAATATTATCTCCCTTCACAAACCTCATCCGTCCAACACATTAAAAGATTATGTTATCTCTGACGTGATTAGTCATCTTAAAATAAATGGACATATTGAATATGAATGATATCTTACAATACAAGGAATACTTTGCATCAGTCAGATTCAGTGCCGCTGATGATGCATTTGTCGGTAAAATTTTAGGCATTAATGACCTGATAAATTTCGAAGGGAATTCAGTCTCAGAACTAAAAAAAGCCATGAAAGAGGCTGTGGACGACTACCTGCAAACTTGTTTAAGGATTGGTAAAGCACCCGAAAAGGCCTATAAAGGTAGTTTTAATGTTCGTGTTTCTCCGAAACTCCACCGGGAAGCTTCTGCATTTGCAGCAACTCATAATATAACCTTAAACGAATTTGTCAAAACAGCGCTATCCTACGCATTAAAGGAAGAAGAAAATATTAGCCAAATGCTGTAAGAAAACAATAACAACCTATAAACTCTGTTTAAGCACCTTTCGAAACATTAAATTAACTTGAGTTTGATATTAAACTATCTAAAGATTTATATTTAACCAAATGATTGACTTATTTAACGCTTCAAAGGAAACATAGATTGTAAACCACATAGATTGAAGCGAAGCTTCAAGGCTTTCTATATCTAAAATACAGGTTAAAAGCTATAAAATGCAATGTTACCCTGCCTACCGGCAGGCAGGTATGTGGTTTAAAAAAATATGTTGAGCACACCCAAAATTATTAAATATATGATCCAAAACCTCATTCACCAATACAATTTACTCCCCCACCCCGAAGGTGGTTATTTTAAAGAGACCTACCGATCAGTAGAAAGTATTCCGGCAAACGGATTAGCAGTACGTTTTCCGACTGAACGGTCTTTAAGTACTGCCATATATTTCCTATTGCTCAAAGATCTGTTTTCTGCCTTTCACCGAATCAAAAGTGATGAATGTTGGCATTTTTATGAAGGCGATAGTCTGAATGTACATGTGCTGCACCTTAATGGAGGCTATGAACTAATTCGATTGGGCAGAAACCGTGAGCAGGGAGAAGTTTACCAGGCAATGGTACCTGCTGGTGCCTGGTTTGCTTCAGAAACGACCGGAGAACATTCATTTGTTGGCTGTACCGTATCTCCAGGTTTTGACTTTGCGGATTTTGAACTGGCTAAAGCAGCTGAATTGATCTCAGCATATCCTGAAAGTTCCCAATTAATTGAAAGACTTTGCCGTTAATAAATAATTTTTAAACTACTTTCAATTTAAAAGCTGATTTAATTCATGAGAATTCTTTCAATTATCCTGTTTGCATTTATATTTCCTTTGAGTGTAGTTGCACAAAAATATGCCCCTAAAGCAAAAAATATTCTCATTATTTATTCAGACGACCATAGTTATCATGCCTTAGGCGCTGCCGGAAATACAGAAATTTCAACACCTAATCTTGATAAACTGGCTAAATCTGGACTGATGTTTACACAGGCTCATGTAATGGGTGGCCATCAGGGAGCAGTTTGCATTCCAAGCAGGGCTATGTTGCTAACAGGCCGCTATGTAAACAGATTACCCGGTGATGGAAATATAATCCCTGACAGTATTGTAAGCCTTCCTGAAGTATTGCGTAAAAAAGGCTATACTACTTACCATACGGGTAAATGGCATAGTGATAAAGCATCCCATAGCCGGATGTTCAGTACAGGAGGGGATATTTTTTTTGGCGGAATGCATTTTCCTAAATTTGGCGGACAGGAACATCCAACTGTATCCCTCTATGACAGTTCAGGTGTTTATAGTGAAAGCCGTAAGCGGGTTAGTGCTATTTACAGTACCACACTTTACGCTGACAATGCTGTGCGCTTTTTAAGTAGCCAAACCGCAAAAACAAATCCATTCTTTTGTTATGTTGCATTCACTTCACCTCATGACCCAAGAACTCCTCCCGGAAAGTTTTCAAGCATGTATAATCCGAAAAAAATTACACTGCCCGCTAATTTCCTGATAAAACATCCTTTTGATAATGGTGATCTGAATGTAAGGGATGAACAATTACTACCCATACCCCGTGATCCGGAGGCCATAAAAAAAGATATTGCCCTATATTATGGAATGGTTAGTGAAATGGACGCGCAGGTTGGAAGGATTTTAGAAGCACTGGAGAAAAGTGGTTTAAAAGAGCATACCTTAATAGTTTTTGCAGGTGATAACGGACTTGCTGTTGGTCAGCATGGATTGCTAGGCAAACAAAATCTTTACGAACATAGTATCCGAGTGCCCATGATCATTTCAGGTCCGGGTGTGCCGTTCAACAAGAAAACGGAAGGATTTACTTATCTGAGTGATATTACACCTACCATTATGGACTATCTTCAGGTTCAAAAACCATCGAGCATTGAAGGACGTTCATTATTACCGGTAATTCAGGATCCGTCCAGGAAAGTGAGATCTTCCATTTATAATGTTTACGGACACTGGAGCAGAAGTATCAAAACAGAGGATGGGTTTAAATTGATTGTCTACAATGTCGACGGAATTGAAACTACGCAGTTATTCAATCTCAAAAATGACCCACTGGAAATTCAAGATCTCTCCAAAAATCCTGCACACAGCGAAAAGATTCCACAAATGAGAAGTATTCTGAAACAGCAAATGTTCGCAGCATACGATGATCTGAATATTGACTTACCAAATTGGGGCAGAAAGAAAAACCAGAAATCCCGCGGCAGCTGATTAATTTACAAACTTTAAACGTATGCTTAAATCACAAAATAGATTCTGCTCAAAAATTGTTTTCTTCCTGCTACTCGTCTTAACTGACATGCTTTATGCACAAAAAAATATTCCGCTGCCTAAAAAAAATCAGCTGGTTTGGCAGGATGCAGAAATCACAGCACTAATATCTTATGATCTGCATGTTTTTGATGGAAAAAAATATAATCAGGCTTTAAACAGAATCACTCCCATTGCCGATTATAATATTTTTAATCCCACAAAACTGGACACTGATCAATGGATCAGGTCAGTAAAATCTATGGGCGGCAAGATTGCTATACTAACGGTAACACATGAAACCGGATTTGCACTTTACCAATCTGACGTGAACCCTTATTCCATGAAGGCACTTAAATTTCAAAATGGGAAAGGTGATATCGTGCGTGATTTTGTTGCCTCTTGTCGTAAATACGGAATTTTACCCGGCCTTTACATCGGAATACGCTGGAATTCAAATTATGGAGTATATGATTTTATGGTTCATAATGACAGCTCTCCTTTTGCAAAAAACAGGCAACAACATTATAATAAGCTTTGTGAGCAAATGACAGAAGAACTAATGTCGAGATATGGTGAACTGGCAATGGTTTGGTTTGATGGCGGGGCACATGGTCCCGAATTAGGTGGAGCAGATATTCTGCCAGTTGTTGAAAAACACCAGCCCAATATTATATTCTACCATAATACCCAGAGGGCAGATATTCGCTGGGGCGGAAGTGAAAGCGGCAAGGTCCACTACCCTTGCTGGGGGACTTATCCATTCCCTTATTCGCATTCAACAAACACAAAGGAAATTTTCAAAAACGATTTTCAACTCCTCAAAGAGGGTGATCCTGAAGGAGAATATTATATGCCAGCGATGAGTGATGCTCCATTAAGAGGTCATAATGGGCGCCATGAATGGTTCTGGGAGCCTGGCGATGAAGAGCATATTGAACCCCTTGAAAGTCTAATGGATATGTATTATGGTTCCGTAGGCAGAAACTCAACACTTATTTTGGGAATAACGCCAAATGCCGATGGCCTTATTCCTGAACCTGATGCGATTCGAATGAAGGAGTTTGGAGCAGAAATCGCAAAACGATTTTCCACAGCCATAGCCAGAATTTCAGGAAAAGGTTCAAGTTATGCGTTAAAACTAAAAACTTTCCGGAAGATAGATCATCTGGTCTTAACCGAAGATATTGCTTTTGGTGAACGGGTCCGAGAATTTAGTATTGAAGGAAAAACCAAAAATGGCTGGCAATTAATCAGTAATGGATCAAGTATTGGCCATAAATTTATTGCTAAATTTCAGGAGATGGAGGTTTCAGCTTTAAGATTGACTATTACCAAAAGTATTGCTGAGCCAATTATCAAAGAATTTTCAGTTTATAATGCTTCAGGCAATCTTAAGGACTGAGCTTAGTTTGTGATCAATATAATTTAGATAAAAGGTTTTTGATGTTTTTTAGATGATTTTAAGGTTTTTATCTTAGAAAGGTGCTGTTCTGCATTTTTTAATGCTCGTCCCGCTTTTCGCTCATACTCCACAGGCATTTATCACAGGCCGGTATCCGCTGCAATCGGGTTTAAGTACATCAGTCATCAATTCAAAACTTAATTTAGTTCGAATTTTATTATAATAAGCAAATAATTAGATCGGTAAATTGATTTTTTCGATTGACTGCCTCCTAATTAACCAGAAAATGCAGAATTCTGCAGGCATTACCCTTACTCTTTTCATTCTTCTCCACAAGAGTCCTGATCGTCACTGTATGCTTTTTATCTTGTAATTCATCATTCAACATGACATACCATGGAAGATGAAGACCGGCACTCCATTGGGTATACAGATCTATCTTTTTAAATGCTGCTCCATCAATGCTGTATTCAATCATACCTGCATCCGGACCAGAAGCAATACAAATACCAATTGCTCTCCCTATAAAATCAAGCTTCAGTTCGGCGCCTGATACTTCTGCAACCATTGCCGGAATATCAACAAAGCGCTTTCTGATAGAAACTCCATCCTTCGGCGACCATTCCTCTATGAAATTCCAGTTACTTATATTTTCCGCCAAACTAACCGGCAAATACTGACCGGAGGTATAACTAAAGCCATCCAATGATTTGGGCATTTTCCGCTTTACTGGTTTTAAACCTTCTTTTGAAGCTTTTTCGAATGCATCATCCAAAAATGTAGTGATCGAACGGGCATAAATCTCATGTCCAAATTCTGATGGGTGTAGATCCTTGAAATCATCTTTCCAGTTAAACTCATCCGCAACAATACGGTCACTGACCTCTCTGGCAAGATGAATACTGTTCACCTGATAATGTTCAGCTACTTTTTCATGATTTAGAATCACCTTTGGTATGCCTCCATTTTTATAAATCTCAAGTTTTGGAGGATCTATAAAATGCAACAGCACCACATCCATTTTTGGGTAATAGTTTAATGCATGATTAACAATCCCTTCCATTCCCCTTATTTGTGCCTTTTCATTAAATCCATTCACTTCGTCATTTACTGCAGCCTCTTCAAAAAATAAATCAATCGGGCCTTTTGAAAGCACATCCTGATTAAGCCTGAATGCTCCAGGAGTACTGCCTGTTGAACTGATTCCGGCATTAATAAATTTAAAATTTGTCCAGGGAAAACGGCTTTTCAAATAGCTTTCAACTTTGCCGCGCCAAGCACCATGCTCAGTAATAGAACCGCCCATGAAAGCTACTGTTCCTCTTTTCTCCAGACTGAATTTGAGGTAACTGTTTTGTAAGCTCTGCCGATGAACATGATATTTAGAGGCCGGAATAAAATCAAGTGCAGCAGCATTTTGCTTTCCCGGAGGCTGAATAACTTGCTTTAACCTTAATGAATCAGCAATTTGTTCGTATAATTCATCTGGCCAAGGAATCTGCTTTCCGGTTTTTTTATAAGTCGGCATTGACGCTCCTCTACTTTTTAACTCACTGGTTAGAAGTGTTGCCATCTCTTTCAATTTACCACTTTGGGATACCGATAGGTCGTTCTTCTCACCAATATCTGCCTGAAGATCATAAAGTTCCAGTTTAGCTGCTTTGTGAAAATAAATAAGCTTCCAATTCCCTTTCCGGATGGCTGAAGCCCAGGAAATTCCTTTCAGATTGATTGTTGTCCAGTTATTAGGATAATGCCATAATAGAACCTTTTCATTGTCCGTTTTATTAGAATCATAAAGAAAAGGACTGATACTCTTTCCATCAACCTGCTGTATGGCATTATATTTCTTTATTCCGGCAAATTCCAAAACAGTAGGAAAAATATCATCGATACCTACATATTGATTACTTGTACTTGCCGGACTTATTCCCGGGCCAGCCGCAATCATAGGAATTCGAATTCCTCCTTCATATAAAGATCCTTTGCCCATTCTTAATGGTAAATTCTGTGTATGCGCTAATCCACCCCTGCTGGGTGTAGTGCTTAATCCACCATTATCAGAAAGGAATAAAATATAAGTATCATCAGATATTCCTTCGGCATCCAGATAGTCCATCAAATCACCTAAACTTTTATCCATACCCTCAACCAGGGCAGCATACCTGGCTTCTGTATCTGAGAAACCATCATCTATATAATTCTGATAAAATCGTTTATCCTTACTGAATGGCAAATGCACAGCATAATGCGACATATACAAAAAGAAGGGCTTTTTATTTTTCTTGTTTGATTCCAAAGTTGAAATTGCCTCCCTGGTCAACGCCTCGGTTAAATTTAATCCCTGATCTGCATATTTATCTAGCCCCCTTACACCCCAAGTGGTGTCATTTGGATTACTTCGGTAGCGGTCTTCAGCAAGAAAACTTCCGGGGTGACCGGCTGCAGTCCCGGCGATGTTCACGTCAAAACCAATATTCAATGGATCTGATGCAGGAATACCATAAGGTGCAAAATGAGCTTTACCACAAAGAATATTAAAATATCCCGCTTGCTTTAATAATAATGGCAAAGGAGTAGCTGTAACAGTATTATTAATTCCCTGCACTATTGCGAGTCCGTTATGATTCCATACCGGTGGTATCAATACACTATCCGGGTAATCAGTAGGTGTATTCTTCTTCACATTAGTCCAGTTTGTAATACCATGTCTCGCCACGTTCATTCCGGTAACCAGACTAACCCGCGTAGGTGTACATACTGAATTTGCATATGCGTTACTGAATTTCATTCCACGCTTGGCAAGACGCTCCATATTAGGGGTTCTGTAAAGTGCATTCATACCGGTCTGTCTAAACCAGAATGGAACTGAAGTGTCTTGCCATCCCATGTCATCTACAAGAAAAACGATAATGTTCTTTTTTTTCTGTTGAGAAAATACCTGCAACGAGAAAATTGACAGTAAAGCTATTAGAAGAGAGAATCTGATCTTATCCATTTGACTAAAATAAATAATAAAACTAATATCAAAGTGCTAACAGACTAAAAATGCCTGTAGTAAAACTAATCAGTCCGTGCATTAATCACAATGAATTTGACCAATAATTGCAGGCAAATTTTATATATTGTGAGGAAATTTTAATACTAAACTATAAATCGTGAGATACGGTCCTTTAAAAAATTACTTTAGCCGCGTAGCCTTTTTCGCTTTGTTTTTATTTGTTCCTTTCATTCCTAAAGCTCAGGAACGAAAATTAAAACCCAACATCATTTATATCTACGCTGACGACCTCGGGTTTGGCGAACTTGGAAGCTATGGTCAGACCAAAATAAAGACTCCAAATCTTGATCGGATGGCAAAAGAAGGTATGCGCTTTACTCAGCATTATAGTGGAGCACCTGTTTGCGCACCATCGAGAAGTATATTAATGACCGGCAAACATTCAGGACACTCCTATATCAGGGGGAATTACGAATTAGGTGGTTTTGCTGATAGTCTGGAGGGAGGACAAATGCCTTTGCATGAAGGAGCGTATACTATTGCCAAAATGCTAAAAGAAAAAGGCTACCAAACCGGATTAGTCGGCAAATGGGGATTAGGGGTTACCGAAACCACCGGTAGTCCCTTAAACCATGGATTTGATTATTATTATGGCGTTCTGGATCAGAAACAAGCGCATAACTTTTACCCAACTCATCTTTGGGAGAATGATAAATGGGATGCTTTAAACAATCCTGTCTTTAGTGTACACGGGAAAATTGATCCTAAAACAGCAACTGATGCCGATTTTGAAAAGTTCAAAGGTAAAGATTATGCGCCGGCAAAATTTACTCAAAAAGCACTCAGCTTCATTGAAAGCAATAAAAAACAAGCATTCTTTTTATATCTGCCTTACACCCTTCCACATCTTGCATTGCAGGCTCCGGAGGAATACGTCAAAAAATACAAGGGGCTGTTTGAGGAAAAGCCATATTACGGTGAACATGGATATGCTCCAAACAAGTATCCACTTTCAACCTATGCGGCAATGATTACTTATCTGGATGATCAGGTTGGGCTCATTATGGAACGAATTAAAAAACTCGGACTAGATGAAAATACAATCCTTATGTTTTCGAGCGATAATGGAGCTTCATTTTCTGCAGGAGTAGACACGAAATTTTTCAATAGTGTTTCAGGTTTACGCGGACTGAAAATGGAGCTGTATGAAGGAGGAATCCGCGTACCATTTATAGCCAGATGGCCAAATCATATTAAGGCGAATACGGTAAGTAATCATGTATCTGTACAATATGATATCATGCCTACCCTGGCAGAACTAACCGGGTCAAATATTAAAGGAACTGATGGAAAATCCTTGCTTCCTGAATTATTGGGTAAGTCAACATCTCAACAAAGACATGAATTTCTTTATT
Source organism: Sphingobacterium thalpophilum (assembly GCA_945865415.1). GTDB lineage: Bacteria > Bacteroidota > Bacteroidia > Sphingobacteriales > Sphingobacteriaceae > Daejeonella > Daejeonella thalpophilum_A. The sequence goes on along the minus strand of CAMBFY010000030.1, from coordinate 3,888 downwards.
TTGAATATCCCGAAAATGGTGGACAACTGGCTGTTAGAATCGGGAACTGGAAAGGAGTAAAAATGAACGTCAGAAAACATCCAAAAGGCAAGTGGGAACTTTATGATCTGGCTGCCGACAAGTATGAACGCAACAATCTTGCAGAAAAATATCCAGAAATTATTGAAAAGATGAATGTTATTGTAAAAAGAGAACATACTCATCCCCATATTCTGGAATGGGAGTTTATAGACCCAAAAATTATCAGGAATTAATATATTGTGATCAAATTATAAACCAATTAACATGAAATTTCGCTTTCTTATTTTATTATTATTTTTGACTGTAAATTCATTTGGACAAAAGCCTAATGTGATTCTCATTTATGCCGATGATCTGGGTTATGGTGACCTTAGTTCTTATAGTGCAAAATTGATCAAAACACCCAATATTGATAAATTAGCCAAGCAGGGCTTGAGATTTACCAGGGCTTACAGCACTTCTGCAACCTGCACACCATCACGTTATTCACTTCTTACAGGACGTTATGCTTTTCGCAGAAACGATACGGGAATAGCCCCTGGAAATGCCTCCGCTTTAATTAAACCTGGTCAACAGAACGTGGCTTCTGTTTTCAGTAAAGCAGGTTATCAATCAGCAGTTGTTGGGAAATGGCATTTGGGCCTTGGTGGCCCTGAAGGACCAAACTGGAATGATAAAATAACTAACGGGCCTTTAGACATTGGTTTCAATTATGCTTTTCTTATCCCTGCAACCGGCGACAGGGTGCCTTGTGTATATGTTGAAAATGACCGTGTAGTTAATTTGGACTCCAAAGATCCAATCCAGGTTAATTATGTCAATAAAATAGGTACATGGTCAACCGGTAAAGAAAATCCTGAACTTCTGAGAATGAAACATTCGCATGGACATGACAACACAATCGTGGATGGAATAGGACGGATTGGTTACATGACTGGTGGCAGCAGTGCACTTTGGAAGGATGAAGATATTGCCCAAAAAATTACAGATAAAGCCAAAGAATTTATTTCAAGGAATAGTAAGAACCCATTCTTTTTGTTTTTCGCTACGCATGATATTCATGTTCCCAGAGTGCCAAATTCACGTTTCCTTGGCAAAAGTGGTTTAGGAAACCGTGGTGATGCCATTTTACAATTTGACGATTCAGTCGGACAGCTGATGAAATTATTGGATTCGCTGCAACTTAGTTCAAATACAATGGTTATTTTAACCAGTGATAATGGACCTGTTGTTGACGATGGTTATCATGATGGCTCGAAAGAGAATATAGGTAAACATAAACCTTCTGGAGGTTTAAGGGGTGGAAAATACAGTGCTTTCGAGGCAGGAACACGGGTACCATTTATTGTAAAACATCCATCAATTAAAGCCGGTGAAGTATCAAATGCTTTAGTTTCTCAAGTTGATCTTTTAGCAACTATGGCCGCACTTACTAATCAAAATTATGATAAAAATTCAGCCTCAGATAGTCAGAATCATTTAAAAACCTGGCTGGGGACTGATAATAAAGGGAGGGAGTATGTCATAGAGCAGTCTGCCACATTAAGTATTGTTCAAGGGAACTGGAAATATATCAGACCAAACAAAGGACCTGCCTACAATCCGGCAATTGATATCGAATATGGCAATGATGAAGCTGATCAACTCTACGATCTCGGCAGAGATCCATTGGAGAGATATAACTTCGCACCATCAGTCCCCATAAAATTAAACGAATTAAAAAGTCTGCTTCAAAACGAATTATTGAAGAAATAAGAACATTATACCATTAGTTCGATCTAAAATCATGCTGGGGTAAATTTAGGTTGAAGATTTTATCTCGTTTTAATAAGCAAGTCCCATGTTCTGAACAGGTTTTATGAAACAGATTTAACAGATTTCAAGAAAGTCAGTATTACAAAAAAATAGCTGTATCATAAACCTTGCCGGAAGAGGTATCTTCCGGCTATTCGTAATTTGAAATAAAATGCGATTTCTTAGCGGAAATACTCCGGAGGAAAGGGCTGAATTAAGCCATAACACACAAGTACTGTTTTCCAGGATTAAATACTCCAAAACCTTGTCCGGATAATTAAAACACTATATTTCAACCTTCCGTATCTCAAAATGTGGGTATTATACAAATGAAATCGATTATTGCGACTTGCGGGTATCTTCCAAAAAAAACTGATCGCTAAAATTGACCAAAAATAGCTCCTTGTTAGACCGGGTCAAGCCGGTATAAAGCCATCTTAAAAATTCAGTGTTCAGCATTTCATCGGTTAAATAACCCTGATCAATAAAAACAGCAGGCCACTGTCCACCTTGTGCCTTATGACAGGTGACCGCAAATGCAAATTTTATCTGTAATGCATTGTAATAAGGGTCTTTTTTAAGTTCCTCCATTCTAAATTTCTTATTTTCAATATGCATATAGTCCTGAAGAACTGCCTCGTAAAAGCGCTTATTATCGGCATTTGACAGGCTTGGGGTTTCAGAATATAAGGTATCCAACATTACTTTACAACTTATTGGTTCTTGATCGGGATAATCCAAAAGTTCGATGACCAACTCGGCAAATCGGAAACCATATTGCTCTTCAATTCTTCTGACCTTACGAATTTTGGCAATATCGCCATTGGCAATAAAATCGCCGCTGTTATCCTCCGGCTTTAACCAGAAGTAATTATTCCTTACAATCATGATATGATCACCACCACTTAACTCCTCTTCTCTGTAAAGAATTCGATTACGGATGTTCTGGTTATAGGCATTTGCATTTTTATTGGAACGACAGATCACTATTGTATTCTCCATTCCATATTTTTCATAAGCATAATTAAGTCCTTCTACAAGTCGCTCACCAGTCATCCTGAAGATATCTTTATACCCTCTTATGTTGAATTTCGGAAAAACTTCCTCACCCTTTCGTACTAACTCGCGTAGCTGGGTAGCATTAAACAGTATTCCGGATTCCTTTTCCTGCCGGACAACATCAGTCAGTTCATAGGTACAAACATTCAGGCGAAACTGTTCAGAAACAAAGAGTTTATCCAAGGCCGGACTAATATCCGAACCTACAGGGGGTAATTGTGCCGTATCACCTACCAGAATCAGTTTACAGTTTTTACCATTGTAAACATAAGAAATCAAGTCCTGCAAAAGACTTTGTCTACTGTAATCATGAACCTGATCGGAAATCATAGATGCCTCATCAACTATAAACAAGGTGTTTTCCATGATGTTATCCCCTAATACAAAATTCATTTCCGGACTTGCAGCAACTTTTTTACGGTATATTTTCTTGTGAATGGTGAATGCCTTCTTCCCTGAATAATTAGTGATGACTTTAGCCGCACGGCCTGTTGGCGCAAGCAAAACTGATTTTAACTTTATTTTTGGAAGCACTTTTACCAGCGCACTAATCAGGGTTGTTTTACCGGTTCCTGCGTATCCTTTCAGAATAAAACAATCATCAGCATTGATGGAAGAAAGAAAATTTTCAAGCATAGCAAATACATCTCTTTGCTGGTTGGTAGGAATATTGCCAAAACTTTGCTCGATTAGATCCCGAATATACATTCCCGCAAAATGCAAATAATGCAGCTATATTTTTATAAAAGCATTAAAAGCGGTAAAAATAAATGAAAGGCTAAATCAAAGGAAAATGCAAAATATTGCCGAGAAACTATATTTTTGTTGTTGATGATCAAATTGCTTCACTTAATTGACAAGACTTTACAATCTCATACAGCAGCCAAGTGTGACCTCTTGATCCATATTGGTACCAAAAGACTTCAATATGCTGTTATCAATAAAGAGAGCGATGAACTAAAGGCAGTGGCTGAATATGTATTTCCAGACATCAACAGCTTGCATGATCAGATA